>DATNNI010000063.1:0-8676 GCA_035601915.1 Xanthobacteraceae bacterium | reverse complement strand
CGAACAGCAAGACCGCCGCCAAAGCGACAATGCGCAGATTAAGGTTAGGACGCCGCATGGCGTCGCTGCCTGCGGGAAAATATCGCCCAATAAAGTCCGTTGCCGCCTCGCCGGCGATAAATGCCGGATGCGTAAGCGCGGCAACAAGAAAGGTGCGGTTAGTGTTCAGCCCAAGGACGACCGTGTCCTCGAGCGCAGCAATCAGCCGCCGACGCGCCGCTTCGCGCGTCGCTCCGTGCGCGATCACCTTCGCCAGCATCGGGTCATAAAACGGACTGATGTTTTCGCCCGGCGCCACGCCGTGATCGATGCGCACGCCGTCGCCTGTCGCCGGCCGCCAGTCGATCAGGATGCCGCTCTGCGGCAGGAAGTCTGTGTAGGGGTCTTCGGCATAAAGCCGCGCTTCGATAGCGTGGCCGCGGAATTGGATATCCTGCTGCGCCAGCGGCACCGGCTCGCCAGCCGCGATACGCAATTGCCATTCCACCATATCGATGCCGGTGATGGCTTCGGTGACCGCGTGCTCGACCTGCAGCCGCGTGTTCATTTCCAGGAAATAGAAATTCCCTGACGCGTCGAGCAGAAATTCCACCGTACCGGCGCCGACGTAAGAAATGGCGCGGGCGGCCGCCACCGCCGCCTCGCCCATGCGCGCACGCAGTTCAGCGCTTAGCGCCAACGACGGCGCCTCCTCGATCACCTTTTGATGGCGGCGCTGAATGGAGCATTCGCGTTCGCCGAGATGAATGACGTTGCCGTGCCGATCGGCAAAAATCTGAAATTCGATGTGGCGCGCGGCGCCGACCGCCCTCTCGAGGATCAAGCCGTCCGATCCGAAGGCGCCCGCCGCCTCGGAACGCGCCCGCGCCAAGGCTTCGGCAAGCTCGCTTTCGGAGGCAACGAGCCGCATGCCGCGTCCGCCGCCGCCGGCCGTAGCTTTGACCATCAGCGGAAAGCCGATGCGCCGGCTCTCTTTCATCAGCCTGTCATTCGACTGATCGGCCTCATGATAACCGGACACGCAAGGTATGCCGGCTGACGCCATCAAGGACTTGGCCTTCGCCTTGTCGCCCATCGCTTCAATCGCCGCCGCCGGCGGACCGATGAAAACAAGCCCGGCGTCGCCGCAGGCGCGCGCGAAGGCGGCGTTTTCCGACAGGAACCCATAACCGGGATGAACCGCATCGGCACCCGTGAGTTTCGCGGCGGCGAGAAACGCGTCGATGTTGAGATAACTCTCCTTCGCCGCGGGCGGTCCGATGCGGACGGCTTCATCCGCTTGTTGCACGTGCAACGCGCCGGCGTCGGCATCGCTGAACACCGCGACGGTGCGGTAGCCCAGCCTTTTGGCTGAACGAATGATGCGGCAAGCGATCTCGCCGCGATTGGCAATGAGAATTTTGCTGAACTCAACCATGAGCTAGTGGTCCGATTTTAACATTCGTATCCCGTTTCGGCACACTCTCGTGCGAATGTTAGAATCAAAGGACCACTAGTGATATTGATCCTAGTGGAGCTTTGGATTTGACATTCGCTTCACCAACTAGCGGGAGGGTAGGTAGCGAATGCCAAATCCGCTCCACTAGCACGGCACGCCCAGCCGACGCCGCGCCTGCGTCGACTAACGCGGACGCGTCGGTGATCCGCATCGCCTCACTCCACTTGCGTCACCCAAGACGGTTTTCGCTTTTCCACGAACGCCGCCGTGCCTTCCCTGCCCTCGGAGCCACGAACCGAAGCGGCAAAGCTCGTGGCCGCGTCGTCGAGCAGTTCGGCGACCCCGCTGGAACCCGCGGCGCGCAGCATCAGCCGCTTGGTGACGGCGATGGCTTCAGGTGCGCATTTGAGAATTTGATTGCAGGTTTCGCGAACGGCGGCGTCGAGCGCCGCGCCGTCACGCACAAGGAAACCGGCAATTCCAATCGCCAGCGCCTCGGCCCCATCGATCCGCGCAGCCGTGACGCCAAGGCGCCGCGCGGCGGCTAGACCGATACGCTGAACGACGAACGGCGAAACCGCCGCCGCTACGACACCGATCGTCGCCTCGCTCAGCGCAAAGCGCGCATCCGCCGTCGTAATCGTGATATCGGCGACGCAAGCAAGCCCAAAACCGCCGCCCATGGCGTAGCCTTCGACGACGGCGATCACGACTTGCGGCGCAGCGTTGATAGCTTCCAAAAGAGCGCCAAAGCGCCGGTTGTTGTCTCTGAGTTCGTCCGGCGCGCCCGGCGGCGGCGAAGCTTGTGCGACCGACATGTTGGCGATGTCGCCGCCCGCGCAAAATGTCTCGCCGGCGCCGCGCAAGACCACGATCCGAACCGACCGGTCGGCCGCAATGGCCGCAAACGCCGCCGCAATTTCATCGACCATTTGCGAGCTCAGCGCATTGCGCCGCTCGGGCCGATTAAGCCAAAGGTTCAGTACCCCGCCGCGCAGATCGAGCCTGATATGCAAGGTTTGCGGCGGATCAGCCATTATCCGCCTGTTGCTCGGCGACATTTCCGGTCCCGGGAAGCGTTCCCATCGACTTGCAGATAATGGCCAGCATGATTTCGTCGGCGCCGCCGCCGATCGACATCAGGCGGCTGTCGCGAAATTCGCGGCTCACCGGCGTCTCGTTCATGTAGCCCATGCCGCCCCAATACTGCAGGCAACCATCGCTGACTTCGCGGCGTAGCCGCCCGGCCTTGAGTTTGGTCATTGAGGCAAGCCGCGTGACGTCGGCGCCGGTCAGGTAAAGTTCGCAGGCGCGGTAAACCAAAGCGCGCAGCAGTTCAATCTCGGTCGAAAGCTCGGCCAAGCGAAAGTGCACCACCTGATTATCGAGGATCGGCTTGCCGAAGGCTTTTCGATTGCGGGTATACTCGATGGTTTCGGCGATGAGTTGCTCCAGGCTCTTGAGCGCGGCAGCGGCCGCCCACAGCCGCTCTTCCTGGAATTGCAGCATCTGATAAACGAAACCCTTCCCTTCCTCGCCGATGAGATTGCGCCGCGGCACGCGCACGTCCTCAAAAAAGATTTGCGCGGTATCGGAGGAGCGCATGCCGAGTTTGTTGAGCTTGCGCGCGACCTCGACGCCTTTAGTTTTCATCGGAACGCAAATCAGCGATTTGTTCTCGTGAACCCGCCCGTCGGAGGTGTTGGCGAGAAGGCACATCCAGTCGGCCTGCGTGCCGTTCGTGGTCCACATCTTGCCGCCGTTGATGACGTAATCGCCGCCGTCCTTGCGGGCCGTGGTTTTGATGGAGGCGACGTCCGACCCGGCGCCGACCTCGGAGACCCCCAGACAGGCGACGTAGTCTCCCGCGATCGAGGGCGTGAGAAATTCGCGGCGCACGCCGTCCGAGCCGAAGCGGGCGAGCGCGGGCGTCGCCATATCGGTATGCACGCCAATCGCCATCGGCACGCCGCCGCATTTGATGGCGCCAAGCTCCTCGGCCATCACCATGGCGTAGGAATAGTCGAGACCCTGTCCGCCATATTCAACGGGCTTGTGGAGACCGAGAAATCCAAGGTCGCCCATCTTCTTGAAGAGTTCATGCGCCGGAAAGATGCCGGCCTCCTCCCATTCGTCGACATGCGGGTTTATTTCGGCGGCGATGAATTTTTGCAGGCTGCGGCGCAACTCCTCGTGCTCGGGCGTGAACTGCATGACGTCTCCTCTTTTTTCCCTTGTTACATACGCGCGACGCCGAAGGTGCTGCGCTTGAGCGGGCGAAGTTCTGCCTCGCGGCAGATCGAAAGACAAAAGCCCAAGACTTTGCGGGTATCGCGCGGATCAATCAACCCGTCGTCCCAAAGCCGGGCGGTAGCGTAGAGCGCGGTGGATTCGCCTTCCATACGCTTGATGATGGCGTCTTCCATGGCGTCAAGCTTGGCCATATCGACCGGCTTGCCCTCGCGCTTGAGCTTTTCCTCCGTGACAATCGCCATGACCTTGGCCGCTTGCTCTCCACCCATCACGGCGACGTGATTGCTCGGCCATGCGAAAATGAAACGCGGGTCGTAGGCGCGACCGCACATGCCGTAATTGCCGGCGCCAAACGATGCGCCGACGTGAATGGTCAGTTGCGGAACCGTAGCATTGGCGACGGCCTGGATCATCTTTGATCCGTGCTTGATGATGCCTTTCTGCTCGGCTTCGCGTCCGACCATGTAGCCGGTAGTGTTCTGCAAATAGACGATCGGCACATTGGCCTGGCAGCACAGCTGGATGAACTGCGCCGCCTTGGCGGCGCCGTCCGCGTCGATCGGCCCGTTGTTGCCGATCAATCCGACGGCGTGGCCTTCAATCTCGGCGTGACCGCAAACCGTGTGGATGCCGTAGCCGCTTTTGAAGTCGAGAAAGTCCGAATCGTCAACAACGCGGGCGACGATTTCGCGAACATCGTAAGGCTGGCGATAATCAATCGGAACGGCGCCGGCGAGTTCCTCGGGCGAATGGCGCGGCTCTTTGTAGGATTTGGGCTGCGCCGGCGGCAGCTGCGCGTTCCACGGCAACTTCGCCATGATCTCGCGCGCGATGCGAATGCCATCGGCGTCGTCCTCGGCCAAATATTCGCCAAGACCCGAGACGGTCGCGTGCATATCGGCGCCGCCGAGTTCCTCGTCGGTTGCGATCTCTCCGGTTGCGGCACGCAATAACGGCGGACCCGCCAAGAACACCTTGGCGCGGCCGCGCACCAGGACGACATAATCTGAAAGTCCCGGCAGATAGGCGCCACCGGCGGTCGATGAGCCGTGCACCACCGTAACTTGCGGAATGCCCGCCGCCGACAGCCGCGCCTGGTTGGCGAAGCCGCGTCCGCCTTCGACGAACATTTCCGCCTGATAAAGGAGGTTAGCGCCGCCGGATTCCACCAGGCGCACGGTAGGCAGCTTGTTTTCCAGCGCGATTTGCTGGATGCGCAAGTGCTTCTTCACTCCCATTGGGGTCGAAGTGCCGCCCTTGATTGCGCTGTCATTGGCGGAGACGATGCATCGGATGCCGGACACGTAGCCTATGCCGGCGATGCCGCCCCCGCCTTGAATGCCTTCCGCGCCGTCGTCGTCGTGCATGCGAAAGCCGGCAAGCGTCGAGAGTTCGAGCCACGGCGCGCCGGGTTCAACGACTAGTGCAACACGCTCACGCGGAAGTAACTGCTTGCGGGCGCGAAAGCGTTCGCGCTTGGAGTTCGAGACGTCACGAACCTTCTGCTCAAGCGCGCGGAATTCGCCGATCAGCGCCAGCATCTGCTCGCGGTTGGCGCGAAACGCCTCCGAACCAGGATCGATGTTGCTCTCGATGACAGGCATAACGGTTCAGCCGCCCACCCCGCGATCCATGATCAACCGGTAGGAATGACCGGTAGCAGCAAATGCGAAGGATGCGCGGCGTCGTGGTAGATGCTGTGAATCACGGTCCTACTCGAGCACAAATGATAAGGAATGTATTCGATATTGGTCGCACCGAGAGTGCCGGTCGAAAGATCGAGATTCGTCACCTCGACGCAGATCCGGTGGTTTTTGCGGAAAAGGTTCGCCGTCGCCAGCAATTCAATTGAATATTCCTCGATCTTGCCGGGGGTGACCTTCTGCCGCGCTTGACGGGTGAGCTTGTGCCAAGGCTTCCAGGGTTTGGACCGCGCCGGATCGAGCGCCCGGTTTGACGCCTTGAGCCATCCGCGCGTCAGCTCCCGCTCCGGCAGATCGGCGGCGATTTCGCGCTCGCCCGGACGCGCCGTGCGGACCGACGGGTCCGGACCGACATCCTTTAGGATGATGATCCAATTAGTGTCGTCCTGGTCGATGGCCGCGAACAGGTTGAGCACGCTTGGTCCCGCGATCAGGAGATCATGCGGCAGCGGATCGGTCAGGAAGCGAAGCTTCTGGATGCGATTGGTCTGCGTCGGCGGCATTTGCGCGAACACATCGGGCGGGATGTAATTGTCCACGCTTCCTTCGATATAAGGCTCGGCCGTCAGGCGCTCCCAGCTCGCAAGATAGAGCTTGGTCCATTGCGTCTCTGGCAGCGGCCAATCATCGCCGTGATGCCATTGGTTTTCGCCCATCGCCCAATAGGTGACCGGCGGCTCGCTCATTATCCCGGTGTCGATGCCTTTGAGCCAATGGTCGTACCAGCGGAGCATTTCGCCGCGCAGCGACCGCAGCGGCCGATCGTGGGACGCCGGACCGGTCAGCACCATCTTTTTCCGTGCCGGGATTTTGTTGAAATACGTCTGGGCGCCGGCCAGATGAGTCTTGTAGGTGTAGCCGTACCATCCGGCGCCGGTATAAGTCGGGACGCTGATATTCTGAAACTCACGCTCCGCCTCGACAATTGTTTCTTCGCGGTCGTAAGGATCGATCAGCACGTCGAAATAGCGCGGCATGTGCTGGCCACGCTGCACGAGCACATTTTGCAAATGCGGATACATGCGGATGTCCCGATCGGCCATCGCCTCGCGCCAATTCGTCTCCTTGTCAGGCGGCAAATCGGCCGGCGCGCCGCGGACCGTATGCACCGACGAGAAATGATCCATCAGATAACGGAAAGCATGGAGCACGCCGCCCGGATATTCCTCACGGAAACCGCCGAACTTGCCGTAGGCGCCGCGCGGGTCGTAGGCAAAAATCGCCTTGAGCTGCGGCGGCTGCTGGCGCGCAAGATGGAATTGCTCAGACGCAAAGGCGCCAATGCCGACCATGCCGATATTGCCGTCGCACCAGGGTTGTCGCGCGATCCACTCGATGACATCGTAGCTATCCCATTCGCGCGAGCCGCCATCGCCGGATTTGAGATAGCCGCGCGGCGAACCGATCACGTGGACGTAGCCGCGCAAAACGAAAAACTCGGTATCTCCGGCCTCCGCGTGGCCAAGCCAGAGCGTCGACCACGACGGTTGCGGCGGAAAATGCTTCGGCAGTTCGTGACCTTGCAGTTCCTTGGAGTGCACGCCGAAGGCAAAGAGTACGGGAAAGGGACCGGGCGCGTCCGGCCGGTACACGTCGATGACGATGTTCACTCCATCGCGCATGCGCACGGTCACATCCCGGTCACGGGCGATCGCCTGGTGCAGCGGCGGCCGCCCATAATCGGATGGCGGCTGATTTCCAGAGGTAAATAGCTCTTCAGCCGCGCGTGCGTCGTTCTCTTTCATTGTTCAGTCCGTTGCCTCATGCTTACCACAGCCGTCCTCACCCTTCAGGACGGCCAATACTGCCGGGCTAGCCCGGCCCGCGGCGGCATCGTATAGCGGCGCGGCGGGCGGCGGAAACCCCGTCTGCGCGCTGGCGGGAGGATGCATGGACTTTGAGTATTCGACGGAGCAAAAGCTTCTTCGCGACAGCGTCGGAAAGCTGATGCGGCGGCTCGCTACGCCCGAAAATCTTCGCCGCCTCGATCGCGAGCGGCTTTATCCTTACGAGATCTACGACGCCTGGGTGGAATCCGGGCTGTTCGCGCTGCCGTTCGCCACTGAGTATGGCGGCCTCGGCGGCACCGTGCTCGATCTCGCCATAGTCTCCGAGGAGATCGGCCGCTACAGCGCCGACGTAGCGATGGCCTTTGGCGGAAGTATCTTTTGCGCGCTGAACGTCGCGCGAAAGGGTTCGGAGGAACAGAAGCATTACTGGCTGCCGAAGCTCATTTCCGGGGAAATCCGCATGTCGATTTCAATGTCGGAACCGGACGCCGGGTCTGACGTGGGCTCCATGCGGACACAGGCGCGCCGCGACGGCAACGAATACGTCATCAACGGACAAAAAATCTGGGCGACCGGAGCCGGCGCAAAGAATAATTTCATCAACGTCTACGTGAAGACCGATCCGAAAGCGCACTACCGGCAAGGCATGTCGCTATTCCTCGTCGACAACACCACGCCCGGCCTCGACATCCGTAAGCTCGACATGCTCGGCCGCCGTTCGGTCGGCACCTATGAGCTCAACTTCAACGACGCGCGCATCCCGCCTGATCGGCTGATCGGCGGCGAGAACAAAGGATGGGAGTGCATTCTGTCCGGCTTGCAGGCCGAGCGCGTCGTCGCCGCCGCCTGCGATTGCGGCAGCGCGCGCGGCGTGCTCGATCTCGCGGTCGATTACGCCAAGGACCGGCGGCAGTTCGGTCGCGCCATCGGCACTTTCCAGGCGATTGCCCACATGCTCGCTAACACGGAGGCGGAAGTGGAAGCCGCGTGGGCGTTGACACAGAAAGCCGCGTGGCGCGTCAGCCGCAACGAGGACGCGCTGAAAGAGATCACCATCGCCAAGCTTTTGGCCGCGGAAGCCTATGTGAAGGCCGCCAATGTCGGCATGCAGGTGATGGGCGGCTTTGGCTACAATATGGAGTTTGACATGCAGCGGCATTTCCGCGACGCGCGCGCGGCAACCATTGCCGCGGGCACCTCCGAAATGCAGCGAAACATTATTGCCGGCCAGATGGGCCTCAAGGTGCAGTAGGTTTGCCGGGCAACAGAATGCCGGATGCGACTTTATGAGCGTGGGTCTGCCACTCACAATTCCCAATAGCTTTGCCCGCAACGCCCGCTGGTTTGCCAGTGGCGAAGCGGTCGTGGATTCCGGCACCCGGCTTACTTACGCCGAGCTCGACGCACTCTCGCTGCGGGCTGCTTCGTTGTTCGCGCAGCTCGGCGCAGAGCCTGGAAAACCGCTGGCGCTGCTTTGCCCGCCGAGCGCGAT
>DATNNI010000062.1:0-22605 GCA_035601915.1 Xanthobacteraceae bacterium | reverse complement strand
ACGCTGACGAGGTGACAAATATCAGCGGCCGTACACCCGACGGCCGCATCGAGAGCGTAAGGATCGTCCCTGACGGTTCGCCGGCGGCCAACTACGCCTTCGATGTCACGCCGGCGCGGCTCGTTACCGGACTGATCACCGAACGCGGCGTGATCGCGGCTTCCCACAGCGCAATCCAGGGGGCTTTCCCCGAACGCGCCGGCGGGGCAAAATAACCCCAACTACTTTCGGTTGTGTAGTTGGGGGGTATGTGGCGTGGGTGAGCTCGAAAACCGGCATTCGGTCGATTTGCCGCTTCCCGGAATCCTGACCATGAACGTCAATTTGTTGCCCGCGCCGGTCGATGGCCGGCAATCGCCAACCGCCTTCGCGGTGGCACGCGGCACCGCGCGTCTCTTGCACGGGCTTGGTTATTCAGTGGTGAGCGAACTGCCGCTGCCGTCGGGCCGCCGCGCCGACCTCGTCGCGCTCGGCGGCGGTGGCGAGATTTTGGTTGTCGAGATCAAGTCGTCGATCGCCGATTTCCGGGCCGATCAAAAATGGATGGAATATCGGCTGCACTGCGACCGCCTTTTCTTCGCGACGTGCCCGGATGTGTCCTGTGACATATTTCCCGCCGACGCCGGCTTGATCGTCGCCGACGCCTTCGGCGCGTCGATCATCAGCGAGGCGCCTGAGCACCGCCTGATGCCGGCGCGGCGCCGGACTGTGATGCTGCGCTTCGCGCACGCCGCGGCGCTGCGTCTTCAGGCGCTGGCGGACCCGCAAGGGCCGTATGGCGGCTTGATCTAGCGCTCGGACTATTGAGCGGTTTCGGCGAGCGACGAGGGCACCGTCGCCGCGGCGGTTCGTTCATCCGCGAGCGCACTCGGCGTGAATTCCCTGACGCCGTCGCGATTGAGCGCGAATAGCGGCTCGACCCGCTGCAATTCGCCGTCCTCGACCAACACCAGGCGACGGTTGTCGAGCAGCAGCCACTTTTCGCTGTCGCGCACGGCAAGGATCGCGTGGTCCTCGCCGAGACCAAGGTCGCGCACGATGACAAGGCGGAGCTTGTCCTCGCTAAACCCGGCCTCGCCGAGCGCGACGTATTTGGCGATGGCATAGTCCTCACAATCGCCGCGTCCACTCGACAGCGTTTCGAGCGGAGCGCTCCAGCGATCAATGACACCCCACTGCGCCAGATCGCTCATCGGCTTGATGGCGAGATTGATCGAGCGATTGATGGTGCCGATTCGCGCGCGTCCTTCACGCGCCTGGCCCTCGGCAATGACGGCCAAAAGTTTTTGCGCCGATGCCGGGCAAGTTGCCGCGGCCTCGCGACAGCGCCGCAGTACGTCCCGGTCGGCGGCGATCTCGGCAGCCACGCGATTCCACTTGGTGAGAATTTCGCCTCGCGCCACCGCGACGCTCTCGAGCCCGAACAGATCCGGCTCGGGTTGCGCGCGCAGCGCCGTCCCCGGATCAATCGCAGCGACGTTAATCTGCCATTGCGCGCGGGCGGCGCCGGAATTGCCGAATGCGGCAAGGAGGAAAACGCTCAGCGCGGCAAGCCCGCGCACGGCAACGCGAATAGACATTTGACGTCCCTGCGGCCGGGAATGCTCGCCCAGCTCTTGTTCAGGAACGCGATAAACTTGGTGCTGCTGCTACGGCGTTAAGGACGCCCGCTCCGGGCAGAAACAATGCAAAAGAGCGTGCAGGAAAGCTGATGGGATCGCGTACAAATTTAATGAAGCTGCGTCAGTGCGGCTCCTGTACAGCGTTTTAGCTTTGCGTTTTAATGCAATAATTCGAAATGCAACTAATCCATCAATTGGGAGGACATGATGCGCCGGATGCATCCACTCGTTTTTTGTAGCGCCGCCGCGATGATCGCCCTGGCGCTTGGCACCGGCGCGGCTTCCGCCGAGGACAAGACATTTGAGCTCAAGCTGTCGCACTGGGTGCCGCCGACGCATCCGCTGCAGAAGGCGATCGAGCAATGGGGCGCCGACGTCGAACAGGCCTCCGGCGGCACCATCAAGTACAAGGTTTTCCCGTCGCAACAGCTCGGCAAGGCGTTCGACCATTACGACATGGCGCGCGACGGCATCGCCGACTTCACTTACGTCAATCCCGGATATCAGCCGGGCCGGTTCCCGATCGTCGCCGCGGGCGAGTTGCCATTCATGGTCGGCGACGCGCATGGGGGAATCCGCGCCATCGACGCCTGGTATCGGAAATACGCGGCGACCGAGATGAAGGACGTGAAGTATTGCTTCTCGTTCATCCTCGATCCGCTCACTTGGCATTCCAAGACCAAGAAGATCGTAGTGCCGGGTGACATCAAGGGCATGAAGATCCGGCCGTCGCAGGCGACCGTGGCCGCCTGGGTGACACTACTCGGCGGCACCAATGTGCAGGCGAGCGCCACCGAAGTCCGCGACGTATTGGACAAGGGTGTCGCCGAGGCCGTGAACTTCCCGTGGGGATCGGTGCCGCTTCTCGGCGTCGATAAGGTCACGAAATACCACTTAGACGCGCCGACCAATACGGTGACGTTCCAATGGCTGATGAATCCGCAAGTTTATGCCGCCATGTCGCCCGCACAGAAAAAGGTCATCGACGATCACTGCACGACGGAATGGGCGGGCAAATTCGCCGACCCCTGGGCCGACTTCGAGCATGCCGGCCTGGAAAAGGTCCGCGCCGAACCGGGTCATGAAGTCTACACCATCTCGCCGGAGCAGCTTGCAGAGTGGAAAAAATCGGCGGAGCCGCTGCAACAGAAATGGGCCAGCGCCGTCCGCGATGCCGGCGGCGATCCCGATACCATCATGAAGGAGCTGAAGGCCGCGCTTGATCAATATAAAGCGGCGTATTGATGCCGTCGGACGCGACTGCACTCCTCGACCAACTGGCGGAATCGGACGCCGGCCCGGCACGCGGGCGGCGCGGACCGATGAATTGGTTCATCGACTTTATCGAACTGGTCGCCGCTGCGTTCGTCGGCATTGTCGCCGCCGACATCTTCATCTCCGTCATGCTGCGTTATTTCTTCAGCGTGCAGATTCCCGACGCTTATGATTTCGGCCGCCTGCTTCTCGGCATTTTGATTTTCTGGGGCATCGCCGCGACGAGCTATCGCGGTACGCACATTACCGTCGACCTCCTCTATGCCAATGTCACTCCGCGCTTTCAGCGCGCGATCGACGTGTTCGCAACGCTTGTGCTGCTCTTCGTGGTCACGGTGCAGACCTACACCCTCTACGACAAAGTCTGGACCACGCGGGCCGACCACGTGCTGACCTTTGATCTGCGGCTGCCGACCTGGCCGTTCTTTCTGGTGGCATGGCTGGGTGACGTATCCGCCGTGCTCTTGATCGCCATCCGGACTTACCGGCTGATCTTCCAGCCGGACGAATTCGGCACCCGCTACCAGATCAAACCGGTCGAGTGAGCGGCATGGGCAGCGAGACGGTGGCCATTACCGGATTTGTGGCGCTGTTCGCCTTGATGCTGATGCGCGTCCCGGTCGGCATGGCGATGGGGCTCGTCGGCGTCAGCGGCTTCGCCTATCTGGTCAACGGCGGCGCGGCGCTGAAGATCATCGGTCATACGTCAATGCGCACGGTGACCGACTACACCTTCGGCGTCATTCCCATGTTTTTACTCATGGGCGCTTTTGTCACCAATTCCGGCATGAGCCAGGAACTGTTCCGCGCCGCCAATACCTTTCTCGGTCATCGGCGCGGCGGGCTCGGCATCGCGACCATCGCCGCCTGCGGCGGATTCGCCGCCATATCCGGTTCCTCGGTCGCTACCGCGGCGACTTTCTCGACTGTGGCCTATCCGGAAATGCGGCGGTACGGCTATCCGGAATCGTTCGCTGCCGGCGTGATTGCCGCCGGCGGCACGCTTGGCGCCATGCTGCCGCCGTCTACGGTTCTCGCGGTGTACGGCATCATCACCGAGCAGGACATCGGCAAGCTGTTCATTGCCGGCATCCTGCCCGGAATCCTGGCCGCCACCATGTACATGATGACGGTGGCGCTCATTGGCTGGGCTCGCCCGAAATTCCTGCCCTCCGGTCCCCGTAGTTCGTGGAAAGAGCGGCTGCGCAGCGTGCGCGACGTCTGGGCGACGCTGTTGCTGTTTATCTTCGTCATCGGCGGCCTCTATGGCGGCCTGTTCACGCCGACCGAAGCCGGCGGCGTCGGCGCCGGCGGCGCGCTGATCATCGGCGTGCTGCGTGGCCGGCTTGACGGCCAAGCAATCCGCCGCTCGCTCCTGCAAGCCACCCGCACCGCGGCCGCCGTCTTCACCGTGCTCATCGGCGCGCTGCTGTTCGGTTATTTCCTGACGGTCACGCAGACGCCGCAGAACGTCACTGCGTTCCTCACCGGTCTCGGCATCGGGCGCTACGGCGTGCTGGCGCTGATCATGGTGATGTACATCGTGCTCGGCTGTTTGATGGACTCGCTGGCCATGGTCATTCTGACCGTGCCGATCATCTTTCCCGTCATCAAGGAGCTCGGCTTCGACCCGATCTGGTTCGGCATCATCATCGTCATGACGGTCGAACTCGGATTGATTCATCCGCCCGTGGGCATGATCGTGTTCGTCATCAAGAGTGTGATCGGCGACATCGATTTCTCGACGATCTTCAGGGGTGTCATACCTTTCATCATCACCGATCTCTGCCGGTTGGTGATCTTGATCACGTTCCCGATGATTGCGCTCTACCTGCCGTCGCACATGTGAATGCGCGTGGACAAAAACCCCGGCAGCAGACGCGATGATTCACGTTCTGCCGATGCGAGAGCGATAGCGGATGAGGAATGATCGCGCGAAGCGCGCGGTTAGGTGCGGCCGGTGCCGGTTAGGACCGCGCGGGTGGCGCGGTCAGGCCCGAAATCATCGATGCTGTCGATCGACAAGAGGTCGGCGAGACGGGTGCGGGCGCGGTTGACCCGGCTCTTGATGGTGCCGACAGCACAGCCGCAAATAGCGGCCGCTTCTTCGTACGAGAATCCCGACGCCCCGACCAGGATCAAGGCTTCGCGCTGATCGGACGGAAGTTTCGAAAGCGCGCCACGAAATTCGTTGAACTCGACGCGGCCGGTCTGCTCGGGATGCGATTTGAGGGTTTCCGCATAACGCCCTTCGGCGTCTTCGACTTCACGCCGGCGCTTGCGATACTCGGAGCGGAACAGGTTGCGCAAAATGGTGAACAGCCACGCCGGCATGTTGGTGCCGGGCTGAAATGAATCGATATGGGCAAGCGCGCGTAACAATGTCTCTTGCACGAGATCGTCTGCGCGATCGACATGACCGCACAACGAAATCGCGAACGCCCGCAGGCTCGGCACGGTGGAGAGCACTTGATCGCGTATGGCGGGATCGAGCTTCATGCCGTGGGATCTTCCTGTTCGCTGAGCCGGCGAACCAAATCGGAAATGTTCCGGGGAACGCCCTCTTTGACGACATCGTCGTATAAGGCGCGCAGTTGCTGCCCAATGCGGGCCTGCACTTCGCGTCCGAGGCGCACTTCACTCTTTCGCTGTGTCGGCCGTCCCATATTGTCCCAAGCTTGCGGCGCGTCCGCGACCGGTGCCGACGGTTCAACGTTAACTGGCTTACCCGGCTTCATGTTTCTCTACCCCTCCGACCCCTCTTTTGCTGGCGGATTGCCCCAGACGTTGTCGAATAACGCCCTGCCCACTAGTTGGTTCCGGTCGTTGGAACAATTTTGGAACTTTGATTGTGCGAGTGCGTTCTAGTCCCTAGCATCGGGTAGTGGAAGGGGAGGGTTTGCCCTTGTCGAGCTCGCAAGCCGTCGTTCAACATCTGCCGTTTCTACGGAGATACGCGCGTGCCTTGACCGGCAGCCAGGCGTCCGGCGACGCCTATGTCGCTGCCGCGTTGGAATCACTGATCGCCAGTCCGAAGTTACTGGAATCCGAAGCCAATCCCCGGGTCGCCCTCTACCGTTTGTTCACCAAGATTTGGAATTCGATCACAGTCAACGGCGCCGCCGACGGCGCAGAGCCGAATTCCCCGCCTCAACAACACCTTACAAAGATCACGCCGCGCCCGCGCCAAGCCTTTTTGCTGGTTGCGCTGGAAGGCTTTTCCGAAGAGGACGCCGCCCGCATCCTTGACTGCGACCTGCCGACCTTGCGGTCCCTAGTGGAGGAATCCGGCCGCGAGCTGGCCGCCGAGATTGCCACCGATGTCCTCATCATCGAGGACGAAACCTTCATCGCCATGGACATCGAGGCGTTGGTGGAGAGTTTGGGCCACCGGGTCATCGGTGTGGCACGGACCCATGCGGAGGCCATTGCGCTCGCCCGCAAAACACCGCCAGGCCTGATCCTCGCCGACATCCAGCTCGCTGACGGCAGCTCCGGCCTGGATGCCGTGAACGAGCTTCTTAACTCGTTCGAGGTGCCGGTGATTTTCATCACCGCTTACCCCGAGAGGTTCCTTACCGGACAGCGTCCGGAGCCGGCATTCTTGATCGCCAAGCCCTTCCAGCTCGCCGTGGTGTCGGCTGTAGCCAGCCAAGCGCTGTTCTTTGGGCGGAAGGCACGCCTGCGCGAGCGCCAGGCGACCGCCTAAGCTAAATCCAGATTGTTTCGCGCCGCACGGAATGTGTTGGCGCGCCATCTGCACCTCTAGCTTTGCGCTTGTGCAAAAAATAGGGCGCAGCCATTGCGGGCTGCGCCCTTTATTAACCGGCCAAGCACGGGGGGAGGGGGGAAAGGATTGACCGGTCCTCTCTACAAAGCCCGAGCTTAACTTTCGTTCCCTTGTTTTCGTTCTGCCTGCGGGTCCCTCGGACCTGTTCCCCCGCGCAAAGACCGGGCACAATCGGCGCGCCCGCATTCGCTGAAAGCCATGGACGAAGAACGAGTTATCTTTCCCTCAGCCGGTTTACGCCTGCACGGCGCTTTGGGCGTGCCGGCGGGCTTGGGGTCCGCCGAGCGGCGCGCTGGTTTTTTGGTGCTGCACGGTTTCGGCGGCAATTGCGATTCCACGGGCGTCCTCAATCCGACACGGGTACTCAATTCGCTCGGTTACGCGACGCTGCGCTTCGACATGCGCGGATGCGGCAACAGCGAAGGCGAATTCGGACGCATCATCTGCCTGGAGCAGGTGGAAGACCTCGGCAACGCCCTCTCCTTCTTCGCCCAGCATTCCTCCGTTCAGCCGGACCGGATCGGCGTCATTGGTTCGAGCTTTGGCGGCGCGGTCGCCGTCTATGCCGGTGGCACTAACCCGCGCATTGCAGCGGTTGTCTCTAACGGCGGCTGGGGTCACGGCGAACGCAAATTCCGCGGCCAGCATTCCACCCCGGAAGCCTGGGCGAAATTCACTGGCATGCTCCAACAAGGCCGCGCTACCCTTGCCCGCACCGGCAAGTCTCTCATGGTGCCGCGCGAGGAGATCGTGCCCATACCGGCGCGGGTCAAAGAAAATCTGGACCGGCAGAATGTGCAAATGCTGGCCGCCAACTCGGTCGAGACATTTCCCGCCGAAACCGCGCAGAGCATGTTCGACTTCCGCGCCGAGGATGTCGTCGGCAAGATTGCCCCGCGACCGCTGCTTCTCATCCACGCCGCCAACGATTCTGTGACGCCGACCGAACAGTCGGTAGAAATGTTCAAGCGCGCCAGCCAACCAGCGGAACTCCACCTGTTCAGCGGCCTCGATCATTTCTTGTTCAACGAAAATTCCAGCCGCGTCTGGAACGTGCTCCGTGACTGGCTCGCCGCCTATTTCCCGGCAAGGGCATGAGCGGCGCCGGACTAGTTGTCAGTCACGATGAGCTGGCGCGCTTCGTCAGCGATGCGCTGAGAGCCGCCGGCGCTAGCGCGGCCGATGCGGCGGCCGTGGCCGATGGATTGATATGGGCCAACCTGCGTGGCGTCGACGGGCACGGCGTGTCGCGGCTTCCCTCTTATCTCGCCATGATCAAGCGCGGCGACGTGGATCTGAAAGCGCAGCCGCGCCTGGTGCGGGAGACGGCAGCAACCTTCGAAGTCGACAGCGGCGGCGGTTTCGGTCCGGTCGCGATGATGCAGGCGCTCGCCATCGCGATCGAGCGGCTGCAGCAAACCGGGAGCTGTTTCGGACTGGTGCGCGACACGACGCATACCGGCGCCGTCGGGCGTTACGTGCAGTGGCTCGCCGATCGCGGCTGCATCGGCATCATCATGGTTGCGGGGCCGGCATTCGCGGCCTATCACGGCGCGCGGGTCCCGAGCTTGGGAACGAGCCCGATCGCTATTGCGGTGCCGACGAGCCGCGGGCCGATTGTGCTCGACATGGCCACCAGCACGATTTCCAACGGAAAAATCTTGCAGGCGCGCGCGACCGGCAGCGCGCTGCCGCGGGGAACGGTGCTCACCGGCGCAGGCGCGCCGACCACCGATCCGCGGCAGGCGGAGATTCTGTTGCCGCTCGGCGGACCGAAGGGCTCGGGGCTTGCCTTGATGTTCGAACTCGTCGCCAGCGTGCTCGCGGCGGCGCCAATTCTGACGCCGGCGCTTGGCGCGCAAAAATCCCGGCGGCTTCGGCAAAATTGCGCGATCCTCGCCATCGACATCGAGGCCTTTCGGCCGCTTTCCGGCTTTGTTGAGGACGCCGATGCGCTCGCAGCGATCCTTAAAGCGCTACCGCGGCAAAGTGGTTTTGATGAAATTCTGCTGCCGGGTGAGCGCGCCGCGCGCACCGAAGCCGAGCGCCGCCAATCGGGCATCCCGATCCCGCGCGCGTTGTGGACCGAGCTTGATGCGCTCGCCGCGGCTCACAGCATTCAGTTGCCGGCGACGAAATCCTCGCCGGCAACTTAGGCGTCTCGGAAACCGATAATCGGCGCCGCGCTAGATGTGCTCGATGTACGGCAACGGCACGTATGTGTAGCCCGTCTGCGCTTTGACCGCGCGGCCGAGGCCGGGAAACGGAAGATGGGCGCCGGCGAACAAAAGCTTGTCGGTGGCGACCATGTCGAACACCCGGTTGCGCGTGGCAATCGCCATCGCCGGATCGGCATCGTAAACGATCGAACGGTCCGGCTCGGGGAATTGCAACACCGCATTGTGAACAATGTCACCCCAGAGCAGGAGCTCGTCGCCGTTCGAAGACACGCGCACCATGCTGTGGCCCGGCGTATGGCCGGGTGCCGACAATGTGGTCAAGCCGGACACGGGGCTCGAACCGTCCTTGAACATCTGCAGCTTGCCGGATTCCGCATAGGGCTTAATCGACATGCGCGCGATGTCGAAAAAGCCTTTCACATCCTGGGGCACGCTGTTGTAGATCTGCTCCGATGTCCAGAACCCGTGCTCCTGGTCGCCCACGTGCACCACGGCGTTCTTGAACAGCGCCTTCTTGTCGGCGGTGAGGAGGCCGGGCACATGGTCGGGGTGCATGTGGGTAATGATCACGACGTCGATCTGATCCGGCGTTACGCCGGCGTCGGCGAGGTGTTTCGGCAGTTTGCCTAATGTCGGCCCGAAGTGGCTCGAAGCCCCGGTGTCGACCAAAACCAGCTGCTTTCCGGTATTGACCAGCCAAGTATTGACGGAGGTTGTCGATTTTTTGGGGAAATACGCGTTGTCCAACAGCTCGCCTGCTCGGTCCTTATCGCCGGAAAATAAATCGGCATCGAACGGCAGGTTGCCGTCGCTGAGCACTGTGACTTCGAAGTTACCGAGCTTGTGACGATAAATGCCGGGCGCCTGTACACCCGCAAACGGCGCAGCCATATGAATCCTCCTCCACTACGTTTATTGGCGCGCAGCAATTAGGGCCGCGCGCTGTGACAGGGCCGTATAGCAAGAATAAACCGACGTGGCGACCGTGGTATTACGCCTCCGCGAGCCGCAAGCCGACGAGACGCTCGAGCAACGCATGGTCGGCGAGAAGCCGCCGTGACTCGCCGCTATGCACCACCCGGCCGCGCTCCAACACCAGGGCATTTTGTGTCAACGACAGCGCGATGTCGGCGTGCTGCTCAACCAGGATGAATGCGTTCGCACCCTCGCTGGTCATCCGCCGGATCGCCGTGGCAAGCTCTTCAACCACGATCGGCGCCAGCCCTTCGAGCGGCTCGTCGAGCAGAAGTAGCGCCGGATTGGTCATGAGCGCGCGTGCGATCGCCAGCATTTGCTGCTCCCCTCCCGACAGCTGATTACCGAGATTGCGCCGGCGTTCGGCGAGCCGCGGGAACAGGTCGTAGACATTTCGCAGCCGCCACCGTCCATCGCGCGCGGCGACGGTAAGATTTTCCTCGACGCTGAGCGAAGGGAAGATTTCGCGTTCCTGCGCGACCCAACCGATGCCGCCAAGCGCACGGCGATGCGGCGGCTCCCGCGTGATGTCACCGCCGCGCCAGAGAATGCGCCCGCGCCCAACGCGCGTGTAGCCCATGATGGTCAGGAGCAGTGTCGATTTGCCGACGCCATTGCGGCCGAGGACGGCGAGGCTGCCATGCTGCGGCAGCGTGAGCGACACGCCATCGAGCACCACGGCGGAGCCATAGCCCGCGCGCACGTCATCGAGAGCAAGCAGCGGCTCAGCCATGATGCAAGCCCGCCGCACTCGCCGGCATTTTATCGAGCGCCTTGCCGAGATAAACCGCGCGCACGCGGGGGTCGGTAGCGATTTCGTGCGGTGCGCCTTCGACCAGCACGCGCCCGCCAACCATGACAATGATCCGCGTGGCAAAGCGAAAAACGAGCTCCATGTCGTGCTCGATGAACAGGACGGTGATATCGCGCGAAAGACCGGCGATGGCCGAAAACAATTCCGTGCTCTCCTCCCGTGGCACGCCGGCGGCAGGTTCATCGAGCAACAAGACTTTCGGCTGGGTCGCCAACGCGAGCGCAATCTCAAGGAGCCGCTGCTGGCCATAGGCCAGCTCGCGCGTCAGCCGATGACACGCCGCTTCGAGATTAAGCGCGCAGAGAATGGCATAGGCTTCTTCGATCTCGCGCGGGTAGGCGGGCAGCTCCCGCCACCACGTTCGGGCGGCACGGCTTCGCTCGCAGACCGCTAGCGTCACCGATTCAAGGGCCGTCAAATGCGGGAACAGCGAATTGATCTGATACGTGCGGACCAGCCCGCGCCGCACCCGCTGATCGGGCGGCAGCGCGGTGATGTCCGCATTATCGAGCAAAATGCGTCCGGCGTCCGGACGCAGCATCCCGGTCATCAGATTGATCAGCGTCGTCTTGCCCGCGCCGTTCGGACCGATCAGCGCGTAGCGCACACCCTGCGGCAGCTCGATGTCGATGCCGCCGGCCGCGACCAGCGAGCCGAAGCTCTTGGCGAGACCCCGCGCCGCCAGCGCCGGCGCATTCACGCGCGACTCCATCGCGAAGCCAATTTCGCCAAGCCGCCGAGAATGCCGTTCGGCAAGAACACGACCACCGCGACCAGCAGCAGGCCGATCCAGAAATACCAGAATTGCGGGGCAATGCCGGAGAACTGATCGCGCGCGACCATATAGATGACGGCGCCGATAAGTCCGCCATAGAGACGTCCGGCGCCGCCAAGCACCAGCATGACCACCACATCGGCGGAGCGGCTTAAGTCCAGCGAATCGAGCGACACGGTCTCCGTGGTTTGCGTCAATAAAGCCCCGGCGACACCGGCGATGGCGGCGCCGATCGTATAGATGGTGCGGATATGCGAGCGGCTGGGCGCGCCGATTGCCGGCATGCGCACGAAATTTTCGCGTATGCCGCGCAGCGAGAGGCCGAATGGCGAATGAATAAGACGCCGTGCAAACAAGAACACCACAAACAGCACGGCGAGCGCGTAGCCGAAAGCGGTCTTGCCGTACAAATCAAACTTGAAATAGCCGACCAGCTTCCAGGTGTGAATGCCCTGCAAGCCGTCCATGCCGCCGGTCAACCAGCCGAGACTGTTGGCGAGTTCGGCCAACAACAGGCCGAAACCAAGCGTGAGCATGATCAGCGCAAGGTGGCGAAACCGGCAGATGACGAAGCTCGTCGCGTAGCCGACCAATCCGGCGACGACAGCCGCGGCAACAAGCCCGCTCAGCGGCTCGCCCCAGCCATGTTTCGACAACAGCCCTGCCGTATAGGCGCCGGTGCCAAAGAAGGCGGCATGGCCAAGCGAAACGATGCCGGCGTAGCCGAGGATCAGGTCAAGCGACAGTGCGAACATTCCGGCAATGGCGATCTGGCTCGCCAGCGACAGATAATTCGGAAACAGCAGGTAGGGCGAAAGCGCCGCGATCCAGAAAACGATTTCCACCGGGCGCCAGCGCGTCTGTGCCCGCAAATAGAGAACCGGCGCGCTCGCTTTTTCCGCCAGCGTCACGGCTCAACGCCTCCCAAGGAGCCCGAGCGGACGCCACATCAACAGCGTGATCATCACGAGATAGATCAGGAACGCGCCGAGCTGGGGGACGTAATACTTGCCGGCAATGTCGCTGATACCGAGCACGATTGCGGCGATGAACGAACCGGCAATGGAGCCAAGGCCGCCGACCGAAACCACAATGAGCACATAGACGAGATAAGTGAGCGCAAAATACGGATCGAGTCCGACGATGTCGATCGCCAGCGCGCCGCCTAATCCGGCGAGACCGCTGCCAAGCGCAAAGGTGACGGCGAACGTGCGGTCAACGTTGATACCCAGTCCGCGCGCCATGCGCTCGTTATCGACGGCAGCGCGCACCCGCGCGCCGAACCGGGTGTATTCGAGCGCCAACACCAGCACGATGGTTATCACCAGCGCGACGCCGAGAAGAAACAGGCGGTACACCGCGAAGCGGGTGCCAAGAAAAATGAGCGAGTCGCGCAGATACGCCGGCAGCAGAAGCGGCTGCTGATCGGTGCCGAAGAAGTAGGCGGCAGCTCCGATAGAGATGAACACGATGCCGATGGTCAGCAAAACTTGATCGAGTTCGCTCGCCCGATAGAGCCGCCGAAACAACGTCCGTTCGAAAGCGATGCTGACAATCGCGGCGACGACGAACGCACAAGGCAGCGTCGCCAGGAACGGCAAGCCAAACCGCTTCATCAGCGCGACGGTGACGTAACCGCCCAGCATGGCAAAGCTGCAATGAGCGAGATTGATGAAATTCATCATGCCGAGCGTCACCGATTGCCCGACAGACAGCAAAAACAACAGCATGCCGTAGGCCAGGCCGTCGAATAGAACGCCGAAAACGGGAGGAAGCATGGACGGAGCGTCTCTTGATCGGACGAACACGGTACCGGACGATGCGGCAAGCGGCCAAGCTATTTCCCAGCCGACGGTGTTATTTCGCCTCGCGCGGAGCGGCGATTTTCCTTTTCCACCACCGTCTCAGCTTTTACTTTCCCATCGACGCTTTGTACGGATCCTTGACGTTGGGGATGGCCGCAATCTCGACATTGACGAGCCGGTCACCCACCTTCTCGACCTTGCGGATATAGACGGTTTGCACGATGTCGCGCGTCTCCGGGTCGATCGAGATCGGCCCGCGCGGGCTTTCCCAACTGGCGCCTTTGGCGGCGTTGATGAGCGAATCGCCGTCGGTTTTACCGCCGGACTTTTGCAGTGCCACATCGATCAGGTGCATGCCGTCGTAGCCGCCGACCGAAAAGAAATCCGGATTGCGGTGATATTCGTTGGCGTAGGCTTGCACGAACTCGTCGTTCAGCGGCGAGCGGTGCGTGTAATCGTAGTGGCTGGCGGTGATGATGCCGATCGCAATGTCGCCCATGCTGGCCAGGGCATGCTCGTCGGTGATTTCCGCCTGCCCCAGCACTTCGATCTTTTTCGGATCGACGCCGCGTTCGGCCAAGGCCTTGCCGAAGGCGCCCGGCTGGGCGCCGCCGGGGATCATGATGAAAATGCCTTGGGGGTCGAGGTCTTTGGCGCGCTGCACATAGGCAGAGAAGTCCGGGCTCTGCACCGCCATGCGGACGGAGCCGACAATCTCGCCGCCTGCTTCTTTGAAGCCTTTCTGGAATGCGGCTTCGGCGTCGATGCCCGGACCAAAGTCGGCGACGAGCGTATACGCGCTTTTGAGGCCGTTTTGCGCCGCCCAAGTCGCGAGCGTCTGGTTGAGCTGCGGAACGGTGAAAGAAACGCGCGCGATATAGTTCGATTTGGTGGTGATGATGGCGGTGCCGGCGTTCAAGATCACCATGAACTTCTTGGCTTCTGCCGAGACGTCGGCCGCCGCCAGCGCGTTCGGCGTGAGCTGAAAGCCGGTCAAAATATCGACGTTGTCACGGGTGACCAGTTCCTGCGCCAGGCGCTTGGCGACCGGCGGGTTGATGCCACCGGTATCCTTGCGGATAATTTCGACGACGCGCCCGCCGAGCTTGTCGCCATGCTGCTTGAGATAGAGCTTGAGGCCGTTCTCCGATTGCGCCGCCGGATCGGCGAACTGGCCCGAATAGGGCATGATGATGCCGATTTTGACGGCGTCTTCGGCGTAGCCGGCGGCCGGCAAAAGGCTCGGCCAGACGGCGATCAGTGCGGCCAGCCAGACGCGGTTCATCGTACCCTCGCATCGTGTGGCGGTTCAGAAGTCCGCATCATTCTTGCCGGCACCTGATCATGCGGACTTCTGAACCAAAGCCACACTAGATTATTAGATTTGCTAGTGTCCCTTTGATTCCGAAGTTCGCACATGGGATTGCCGCTCGGTCATGCGAACTTCGGAATCGCGACACCAGTTTGTTGCGCCCGAACCGCAACTTTATTTCTTCATACGCTCCTTCACCGGATCTTTGACGTTCTCGACCTTGTCGAATTCGATATTGACGAGGTCGTTGCCGACCTTCTCCACGCGGCGGATGTAAACAGTTTCCACCACGTCGCGGGTTTCCGGATCGATCATCATCGGACCGCGCGGACTTTCCCAGCTCATGCCCTTGGCTGCGGCGATCAAAGCGTCGCCGTCGGCGTTGCCGTTGGTTTTCTTCAAGGCCTCATAGATCAGGTGCATGCCGTCATAGCCGCCGGCCGAGTAAATGTCCGGATTGCGGTGAAACTCTTCATTGTAGGCTTTGACGAATTCGTGGTTCAGCGTCGAGTTGTGATTGTAGTCGTAATTCGACACCGTGATTATTCCGAGCGCGGTGTCCCCCATGCTCCTGAGCGCGGTTTCAAACGTGAGCGCATCCTGGCCCAATACTTTGATCTTCGACGTATCGATGCCGCGCTCGGCGAGCGCCTTGCCGACCGCGCCCGGCTGCGCGCCGCCGGGTATCCAGATGTAGATCGCGTCTGGGTTTGCGTCCTTGGCGCGCTGGACGAAGGCGGAAAAATCCGGATTGGCGACCGGAAAGCGAACCGAGCCGGCGATCTCCCCGCCCGCTTCTTTAAAGCCGGTATGAAACGCGGCTTCCGCGTCGATCCCGGGACCGTAATCAGAGACCATGGTGTAAACCGTCTTGATCCCATGCTTTGCCGCCCATGTGCCCAGCGTTTGATTGAGCATCGGCGTCGTCACCGAGGTTCGCGCGATGTAGGGCGATTTGGTCGTGATGATCGAGGTCGCCGCGTTCATGACCACCATCAATTTCTTGGCTTCAGCCGAGACGTCGGCCGCCGCGAGCGCGTTCGGCGTCAGCGCGAAGCCGGCGATGATGTCGGCGTGGTCGCGAACGATAAGCTCTTGCGCGAGCCGCTTGGCGACATCGGGGGCGATGCCGCCGGTGTCCTTGCGGATGAATTCGAGCTTCTTGCCGGCGACCGTGTCGCCGTGCTGCTTGACGTAAAGCTTGATCGCATTGTCCATCTGCGCGGCGGTATCGGCGAACTGACCGGAATAGGAGATGATGAGCCCGACCTTGACGGTGTCCTCGGCGTGGCCTGCAGTCACCAACGCGGCCGCCAGGGCAAGACCGACGGCGCCGGCCGCCAGTAGACGCTTCATGGGCTCCTCCATTCTTTTTTGCTAACGCCGAGGATGCCACAGACGTAGCAGCCTGGCATTAGCCCCGCTTTTCGCCGTCAGACCGGCGGCCGATTGTCCCGCTGTACGGCCCAGCATCCTCGTTCAAGGAGGCGCGCGGCGCAACCTACGCTCAGTGTCGCGGCGGGTGGGCGCTCGCCCCCCAAGTGACGCGCAGCCTAGGATTAGCTCTCCCCAGCGTCGGCAGGCCAGATTTTCTCGATGAAAGCAGGAGCCTCGCTGGCCCGACTTGAATTTGCTATCGTGCTGCGAAAGGCAGTTGATCCATGACACACGTGACTTACAAAATCGTCCGCCACGAAGACGGCTGGGCCTACACGGCCGACGGCGTGTTCTCTGAAAGCTTTCCCACGCACGCCGACGCGCTCGAAGCGGCGCGACGCGCCGCCGCCGAGCAGCGCGCTCCCGGGCGCACGGAATCGATCGAATACGAAGACGCAAAGGGCAAGTGGCACTCGGAAGTCGCGCGCGGCGACGATCGGCCGGAGACAAGCGTCGAGGACAGCGACTAAACGCTTCCTGTCTCGGCCGCACGCAACGACCGTTTATCCCGCCCTATCCGATCAGCGCCGGCTACGCGCTTCCGGCCGCCATCCGAACCTTAGAGCGGTCCGGTATAATAGTGGCAGCGGTATGGGCCAATGACCAAGTCGCGGTAGCATTTCACGACGCCGTGCCGGGTGCGCCGTTCGGAGTATTGCACCTGCTGCACTACAGAGGCGTTCGTCGCGGCCTCGTGGATCGCGACGGAATTGGCCGGAACGGCACCGGCATTTTGACACGACAGCGCAACGACGCCGGCGGTCAAGCCCGCGGCGAGTAACGTCTTTCGCATAGCTAGCTCCCAAGAAGACGTGCCCCAAACCAGCCAACACGGCGGATTTCATTCCGTTCCGCGACAGACGATCGTAGCGCGGAGATCGACAGCTAGTGCTTTTTTCGCAACACCTCGACATTCAGCGACAGCGTTGCGCCAAACCAGCAAGCATGCGCCGTATGATCGCGATAATCATCGCCCGTTTCCGGATGCAAAAGAACGTCCAAGCTGTCGCGGTTGAGCATCAGCCAAGGCACGAACGACGCCAGAAGGCCGCGCGGAAAAGCGATCTGATACATCGATTGGGTATGCGGGCCGACCAGTTCATCGTGCCAGCGCCCGAGTTTTGCTCGCGGAAATTTTCGCGCCACGCGCCCGCGCAAACGGGCGGCCCGTCCGCGCGTTTCATTCGCGGCATAGTAGACGTGCGCGTGATAGGCCGTAATCAACGCCGGCGGCTTTTTCCGGCGCCGGGTTTGTTTGGTGGGCATCGATCGAGCTCCGAAGAAACGCGTGATAAGCGGCCTGCCGCTTGCCACATTCGACCTCCCGCTGGCGGCGTCAAGACCTTGCCCACGCCTCGTGATCGCTTCATTCTCGGTAACATCGCTTTCGGGGAAGCATGTATTTCATTTTCGTCGCACTTTCCTGTTCGTCCTGCCGGCAATTTCGGTGCTCGTCGAAGCGCTGCTCCGTGCCGGCAGTGCGGACCTCCCGCTGTTGGTCGGCAAGTGGTTCGTGTTCTGGGGCGTCGGCGTGCGGTTGTCATCGCCGGCGACCGCCAAGTCGCCCAGCCGCGATTTACCGGCGAGAGTATTTTTCAGGTCAAAGATCGCGGCGCGCTCGCCGTTGTCCGTGAGGTTGGCTTCGCCAATCTTGCGATGGGAGCGTTGGGCTTACTGACGCTGGCGAAGCCGGACTTCCTCGTGGCCGCCGCCATTGTCGGCGGTCTTTATTACGGTTTGGCCGGCGCCGGTCATGCCGTGCGCGGCGACAAGAACGCGAGCGAATGGACGGCGCTGGTCACCGACCTGTTTATGTTCTTCCTGCTCGCCGCGTTCCTCGGCGCTCGCGGATTTTGAGGCGACAGGTCACGACCACGGCTGCGCCACCGGGCGGCGCGGAGGGAAGATGCTCGCCAGCAGCACGGCGAGAATGCCGGTGAGGAAAATCCCGTCGAAAGTCCCCGCGCCGCCGATGGATGCGACCGGCGCGCCAAGCCCGCGGATTTTATCGAGGTTGGTGAGATCGGCGCCGATCAGCGTGCCCATGCTGCCGCCGATATAGGCGAGCGGCGCGGCGTTCTCCCGCGACAACAATAATGCGATGATAGCCGTCACCAGCGCGGGAAGAAAAATCGGCACCGCGATGCCGACGCCGGGCACCGGATTCGCCAGCCAGTGCAGCACGATCGCGACCACAGCGGTTGCGATCGCGCCGTTGATCCACAGCCGGCGCTTGCCGAGAAGATAAAGCGACATCAAGGTCGGAATGACGGCACCGCCGACATTGACCGCGATCACCGTTCCGGCCGAGTCCTCCACGACCGGGACGCTGTATTGCATGCCGAAATACTCAATCACTCTGTTGGAGACCATCTGCTCGTTGGGCAACTCGGCGACAGGAATGTTGAAGTAACTGCCGATGAGCGAACCGAACAGCAGCAGCATGGCTGTCGACGAACTGACACCGAGGCTCAAATAGGCGTGGCGGAGCGCACGGAATATCAGGAGCAGCACCAGCAGAATGACGAACAACCCGACGAGGATCGAAAAAAATCCAGGCGCCAGCGGCAGGTAGTGGAAATTGCTGAAGTGCATTGCCGTCGCTCCAAAATTACAGTTAAGCACGCGAAGCCCGCAGCGGCGAGCCGGGCGCGTTGCGGTGTAAACATAATGCCGGGAATGTAGCGCGAGCGGAGGTTGCCATGACGCAAATCGCTTTGACTCCAGAAATTCCGCTGCCGCGGTCGGCGCCGGCGCTGTTAAGTTTCGTTGCCGGCTATGTCGACGTCTACACGTTTCTCGGCCTGTTCGGCTTGTTTGTCGCACAAGTAACCGGCAGCTTCGTGACCGCGGGCGCCGAGCTTGTGACGCATGACGAAAGCATTACCGGCAAAGTGCTGGCGATCATTGCTTTCCTGCTCTCGGCCGCGGTCAGCACGGCGTTGATCAGGTTCGCGCGCTACCGGGGCTGGGAAGCCTTGCCCCTCATGCTTGGATTCGAGACGGCGCTGCTGGCGATCTTTTGTGTCATCATCCTTGCCGGGCCGGCGGTTACCAGCGCCAGCGCCCCCTCCGGCATCATCGCCGGCCTGTTCGCCGCCATGGCCATGGGCATGCAGAGCGTGATCGTGCGCTTGCTGATGCGCGGCGTTCCGCAAACCAACGTGATGACCGGCAACATGACGTCGATCGGCATCGAAACGACCGATCTTGTGTCGGCGTGGATCAAGTGCGTGCGGGCACCGCGCGATCAGGACAACCGGCGGGAATTGGCCGCCGTCCGCGCGCGGCTTTTCACGGTGCTCGCTATTGCGTTTGGCTTCCTGGCCGGAGCGGCCTGTGGTGCAATCAGCTATGCCAAAGCAGGACTGGCAGGCGCGCCAGTTGCTGTCGTAATCGTTGGCGCGCTTGCGCTATGGATGGCGCAGCGCGAAGGGTAATTCGACCGGCGTCCAAGGCCGCCGGACCAGCGAAGCTATTTAAGGAGCAGGAAATGACGCACCATCCCGAAGCGGTTATCGCGGGCAAAAACCGGCCGTTCACCGGCGCCGAGTTCCTGGAATCGCTTCGTGACGACCGCGAGGTTTATATCTATGGCGAGCGGGTGAAGGACGTCACCACTCATCCGGCCTTCCGAAATTCGGCGGCTTCGATAGCGCTCTTATACGACGCACTGCACGACACGGCGCTGCACGACACGCTTACCGCGCCGACCGATACCGGCTCGGGCGGTTATACCCATAAATTCTTCAAGGCGGCGCGTTCAAGCGCGGAGGTCGTGGCACAGCGTGACGCCATCGCCGCCTGGGCGCGCGTCACTTACGGCTGGCTTGGGCGCAGCCCCGATTACAAGGCCTCGTTCCTCAACACCCTCGGCGCCAATGCCGACTTCTACGGCAAATTCGCACCCAACGCCCGCGCCTGGCACAAGCGCGCCCAGGAAGCGGTGCTGTTTCTCAATCACGCCATCGTCAATCCGCCGGTCGACCGCAACAAACCGGTCGACCAGGTCAAGGATGTTTACATTACAATCCAAAAGGAAACCGACGCCGGCATCTACGTTTCCGGCGCCAAGGTCGTCGCCACCAATTCGGCGCTGACCCATTACAACTTTCTCGGTCAGAATATGGGCCAGGAAATTACAGATCCGGCCATGGCAGTGATGTTCATTGCGCCGATGAACACGCCGGGCATCAAAATGATCTGCCGGCCGTCCTATGAACTCGCCGCGGCGGCGACCGGCTCGCCCTGGGATTATCCGTTGACGTCGCGCTTCGATGAGAACGACGCGATTTTCGTTTTCGATAACGCCTTCATCCCGTGGGAAAACGTCCTCATCCACCGCGACCTTGAACGGTTGAAGACGTTCTACCCGCAGTCCGGATTTTTCAACGGCTTTACGTTCCAGGGCTGCACGCGGCTCGCGGTCAAGCTCGATTTCATCGCAGGGCTTCTCTACAAGGCGGCGCGTGTGACCGGCGTCGAGACGTTTCGCGGCGTGCAAGCGCAGATCGGCGAAGTCATCGGCTGGCGCAACCTGTTCTGGTCGCTGACTGACGCGATGGCCTACAATCCGGTGCCGTGGGTCAACGGCGCCGTGCTACCCAATCCGCGCGGCTCGGCCAGCTATCGCCTGTTTATGACCGAGGCCTATCCGGCGGTGCGCAACATCGTTGAAAAGGTGATCGCGTCCGGACTTATTTATCTTCCCTCGCACGCGCGCGACTTTAAGAATCCGAATATCGACAAATATCTCGCGCGCTACGTCCGGGGATCGAACGGCATCGATTACAAAGAGCGCATCAAGATCATGAAGTTGTTGTGGGACGCCATCGGTACCGAATTCGGCGCCCGCCATGAGCTTTATGAAATGAATTATTCCGGTAGCCACGAAGTTATTCGCGTGTTTCAATTGCAACAAGCGATGGGAAACGGCACTCTGAAGGAGATGGAAGCGCTCGCCGATCGATGCATGGCTGATTATGACGAGGACGGCTGGCGCCATCCGGCCTATCATGCCTCGGATATTTCCGTGCTCGACGAGCTCTGAAAAAACTCAACTGCGCGGCCGGTACGCTCGAAGCCGGCGGCGACGGCCGAGGACTTGACCCCGCAATCCGTCCGCCGGCACACAAGCGATGATTAGGGGAAGCGCGGAGGACAATCATGGACCTTCGGTTCACGCAGGACGAAATTGCGTTTCGCGACGACGTTCGCGCCTTTATGAAACAAAAGCTGCCGGCCGCCATTCGCTCAAAGGTGATCGAAGGCCGCCGGCTTTCCCGGGATGATCTCGTCGAGTGGCAGCGCATCCTCAACGCCCAGGGCTGGGCGGTGCCGCATTGGCCGCAGGAATGGGGCGGCACCGGCTGGAGTACGGTGAAGACCTACCTCTTTCGTGACGAAATGCAGCAGGCCCCCGCGCCTGAGCCGCTGCCGTTCGGACCGAACATGGTGGGGCCGGTCATCATCGCTTTTGGCAATGACGCGCAGAAGAAAAGATTTCTGCCGCGTATCGCGAACCTCGACGATTGGTGGTGCCAGGGCTTTTCCGAGCCCGGTGCCGGCTCCGATCTCGCTTCGCTGAAAACTTCCGCCAAGCGCGCCGACGGACACTATGTCGTCAACGGCCAAAAAACCTGGACCACATTGGCGCAATATGCCGACTGGATTTTTTGTTTGGTCCGCACCGACCCCGCGGCCAAGAAGCAGGAGGGCATTTCTTTCCTGCTGATCGACATGAAGTCGCCCGGTATCACCGTACGTCCGATCCAGACCATCGACGGCGGACATGAAGTCAACGAAGTATTTTTCGACGACGTCAAGGTCCCGCCCGAAAACCTGGTGGGGCAGGAAAACAAGGGCTGGGACTATGCCAAATTCCTGCTCGGCAACGAGCGCACCGGTATTGCCCGGGTCGGCGCGTCGAAAGCGCGCATCCGCCGCCTCAAGGAGTTGGCCGCGCTCGAGCAATCAGGGGGCAAATCGCTCATTGCCGACGAACGCTTTCGCGCCAAGATCGCCGCCGTCGAGGTCGAACTCAAGGCGCTGGAGATGACGGAATTGCGCGTCGTGGCGGAACGCACGCACAGCAACAAACCGGATCCCGCCTCTTCCATCCTCAAGATCAAAGGTTCGGAAATCCAGCAGATCATCACCGAACTCTTGCTCGAAGTCGTCGGCCCTTATGCGTTGCCCGATCAGACGGCGCACGACGAGGATGAAAGATGGAACGAGCCGCCCGTCGGGCCGGATTGGGGCGGTCCGCTCGCCGCGCAATATTTCAATACGCGCAAGACCACCATCTACGGCGGGTCGAACGAAATCCAAAAGAACATCATCGCCAAAGCGATTTTGGGGTTGTGATGTTGAATCGTCATTGCGAGCGAAGCGAAGCAATCCAGTACATGCAACGATCTGGATTGCTTCGTCGTTTCGCTCCTCGCAATGACATGTAGGGAATCTCGATGGATTTCGCGCTGAGCGAAGAGCAGACTTTGTTGCGCAACAGCGTCGAGCGGCTGTTCGCCGAACAATACACATTCGATGCGCGCAAGCGCTATGCGCAGGAACCGGGAGGCTTCAGCCGGGCGCTGTGGCGCCAATACGCCGAGCTCGGC
>DATNNI010000061.1:0-8470 GCA_035601915.1 Xanthobacteraceae bacterium | reverse complement strand
GACCGTTGCGAGGGGCTGCTGTACTTGGCTGCCGATGCCGGTCGAGACCGCCGCGGGCAAAAGGCCGATGCAGGCCGACAAGCCGGTCATCAACATCGGGCGCATGCGTTGCGAGGCAGCGTGAAACATGGCGTCCAGGGTTCCGACGCCCGTCGCCCTGGTTTCGTTAAAATAAGTCATGACCAGAATTCCGTTCATGACCGATACCCCGAACAGCGAGATGAATCCGACGGCAGCCGAAATGCTAAAGTGTAATCCGGACAGGTAAAGCGCCAGTACCCCGCCGCCGGCGGCAAACGGAATACCGGCAAGCACCATCAGACTGTCGCGCAATGAGTTGAACAAGCCATATAGAAGAACGACAATCAGCAGCAGGCTGATCGGCACGATGATCGCAAGCCGTGCCTGCGCACTCTGCAAATCTTGAAACTCACCGGCCCAGACAATGCGATATCCGCCGGGCAGCTTTACGCGTTCGGCGATCCGCCGCTGCGCTTCGGCGACGGCCCCGGCCAGATCGCGATCGCGCACGCTGAATTTCACCGGAATGTAACGCTCTCCCGACTCGTGGTAGATGTAGGAAGCGCCGGTGTCGAGCGTGATATCGGCGAGTTCGGTCAAGGGAATGTAGGCGTTGGTTCCGCTCGGAGTCTGGTAGGCGATTTTGAGGCTTCTTGCGGCTTCGAGGCTTGAGCGATATTCGGGCGGCAAGCGAACCGAAACCGCAAACTGCCGGTCGCCTTCAAGCAAAGTGGTCGCGGTAGTTCCGCCCAGCGCCGCCTGCACCACTGTGGTCACGTCGCCGGTATTGAGCCCATAACGAGCGGCTTTTTCGCGGTTCACCCTGATATTCAGATTGGGCTGGCCTAAGACGTGGAATATTCCGAGGTCCGTTACGCCTTTCACCTGCTGCATCTGCCGCATCACTTCCTCGGCTAGCCGCTCAATTGTCGGCAGATCGCGGCCGATGATTTTCACTGAGTTAGCTCCCTTGACGCCCGAGAGGGCTTCCTCGATGTTGTCCTGGATGTACTGCGAGAAGTTGAAGTCGATGCCGGGCAATTCCGCATTAAATTCCTTTTGCAACTGCGCAACGAGCATGTCTTTGGTAAAGCCCGTTGGCCATTCGTCGTAACGTTTCAGCGGCACGAAAAGTTCGACATTCGAGAACGACGAGGCGTCACTGCCGTTGTCGGGTCGGCCGTGCTGAGATACCGCGGTGATGACTTCGGGATGGCGAAGCAGAATCTCGCGCATTTTCGTAGCCGCCGGTTCGCCGGCTTCCAGCCCGATCGTGGGTGGCATGGACGCGCGAATCCATAAATTGCCCTCCTCCAGCGCCGGCAAGAACTCGCTGCCAAGCTGCGTCAGCAAAATGCCCACCACGGCAAGAAAGCCGAGCGCCGCCGCGAGCATGGTCTTGCGGTGTTCGAGCGACCAATGCAGAACCGGAACGTAAATCCAGCGTAGCGCGCGGACGATGACGGTTTCCGTCTCCTCGACGTGCTCGGGCAAAAGGAATGACGCCAGCACCGGCGTAATGGTGAAGGTCGAGAGTAAAGCGCCGAGAAGCGCGAGACCGTAGGTTCGCGCCATCGGGCTGAAAATCTGCCCTTCCACGCCCTGCATCGTGAACAGCGGCACGAACGCTGCGACGGTTATGGTCGCAGAGAAAAAGATCGCCTTGTCAACCTGCAGCGCACTGGCAAAGATTAAACGCAGCCGGTCGTTCCAGCCTGCCGCCCCAAGCGCGTCCGCGGTTCGCGTTGGATCGCTACCGAAGCGTCCTTCGGCGAGGTGCTGCAAAAGGCTTTGCTGTTCCCTGGGATTTTGAAAGTTCCTGAAAATGTTCTCAATGAGGATCACCGCCGAATCGACAATGATGCCAAAGTCGACTGCGCCGACGGACAGAAGATTCGCGTCCTCTCCCATCAGGACCATAATGATGACGGCGAAGAACAGCGCGAACGGAATATTGACGCCGACGATAATCGCGCTGCGTAAACTGCCGAGAAACAGCCACTGGATGACGAAAACCAGCAAGCAGCCGAAGATCAGGTTGTGCAACACCGTGTGCGTGGTCACCGACACCAGCGTTGAGCGATCGTAATAAGGCACGAGCCTCACTCCGGGCGGCATACTGCCGTCGGAGTTCAATTGATCGATCTTCGCCTTGATGCGCGGAATGACGTCATTGGTGTGATAGGTCCGGCCCATGACGACGATGGCTAATGTCACATCGCTGTCATGGTCCTTACCAGCGATGCCAAGCCGCGGCACATAGCCGACCGAGACTTTCGCGACATCCTTCACCTGGATCGGAACTCCGTTAGCCTGCGCCAGCACGACATTCTCGATGTCGTTGACGCGCCAACCCTGCGTCAGGTCGGCATCGCCGCCGGAGTCCAACAAGCCGATGCCGCGAATGTTCACTGACTGCTGGCCGACGGTGATCTCGCGACCGCCGACATTGACGTTGGCGTTGCCGAGCGCGCTGATCACTTGAGGGATCGTAACGTTGTAGGCGTCGAGCTTATGCAGATCGACGTCGACGTCATACTGCTTGGTCGTGCCGCCCCAGGAATTCACGGCGACAACGCCGGGCACGGTGTAGAGGCGCCGGGTGACGATCCAGTCCTGAACGGTGCGCAGGTTGGTCAGTCCGAAATGCGGCGGACCCACGATCTGATATCGGAAGACCTCTCCCACCAGGCTCGACTGCTGAATGACCGGCGACTGGCCGCCCGGCAGACTGACGTTTTGCTGCAGGTTCATTTGCGCCTGCGTGTACGCAAAGTAATAATCGATGCCGTATTTGAAGGTCACGCGCACAAAGGACAGACCGTAAAAGGACGTTGATCTAATGTTGTCGACGCCTGGAGTGACGTAGAGTCCGACCTCCATCGGTATGGTGTAGTAACGCTCCATCTCTTCGGCCGAGAGCCCGGCCGCTTGCGCTGTGATTTCTAGGATCACCGGTGCGGGATTTGGATAAGCTTCGATATTGAGCTTGGAGAAGGCGACGAGCCCGGCCGCGATAAACACCATGAGGCTGAGCAAAATAATAGCTCGCCGCGCAAGGCCGAACGCCAGAATACCCTTCAGCACGATGGACCTTCGTCTCTAAGCATGGGCGCCCCCAAGCTTCATTGGTTTCCGGCAATCGCCAGCATATTGCTGAGAAAGATCGCGCCATCGGTCGCTACCAGTTCGCCGACTTGAACACCGCTACGAATTTGCCGCAACCCATCGCGCTGTTGGCCGATGTCGACGGTCCGCTTGGTGAACCGGCGGCGATCGGCCGTCACCCATACCGTCATCGTGCCATCGCCTTCGCGCACCACTCCATCAAGCGGAATTGCCGGCGAGCGCACCGGAGTGGCAACGCTGATGGTGAAGTTCGCGAACATGCCCGAGCGCAATTCATGCGCGGGATCGGCGACCTCGGAGCGCACCAGAACGCGCCGCGTGGTCGGGTCGACCATTGCGCCGATGGTCGTGACCGTCGCATCGAATTTTCGGCCCGGAAAGGCGGCGATTCTGACCTCTACACGCTGACCAACGCGAAATGCGGGGCTGTCGGCCTCCGGAACTTCCGCCAACATCCACATCGTGTTGATATTGGCGACGACGTAAGGCGGAGGCGGGTTGGCTGGCTGCACGAACAGCCCGGGCGCCGCATTGCGCTGGGTGATGCGTCCATCAATCGGACTGGGCACGACTAGCGTCGGATCCGCAGCGCGAGCGGCAACAATGGCGTCGATATCGCCATCGGACTTTCCGAAGATGCGGACCGCGTCGCGCGCCGCGCGCAAATTTCCTTCCGCGGTCTGCTGATCCGAGGTCGCCTGTTCGAGATCGTGCTGCGAGACGGCTAGCGTCTTATAAAGTTCGCGCAGGCGGGTCAGGTTCCGGGTCGTCAATTCCAGTACTCCGGCGGCGGCAATCAGCGTGGACTCAGCCTGCAATAAGTCCGGACTGTCGATGGTGAAGAGGGTCTGGCCTTTTTTCACATCATCGCCGACCGAGGCATAGAGCGCGATGATGCGGCCTTGATAGGGCGTGAATACCTGCACCGCCATGTCCTCGTCGAAATCGATGTTGCCGATGGCCTCCTTCTCGACCGGAAATTCGTGAGCTTCGACCGCTTCGACTTTGACCGAAGCGAGCTGCGAATCGGAAAGGTCGATGCTGTTGCGATCGCGCGCGGCTGCGCCCGGAACGGCGCTCTGCTCGGCATTTGCGCTGGTGGTGGCGTCGATTTCGGGGGTCGAGCCCACGCTCAAACGCCACGCGCCATAGGCGGCAAGCCCGAACACGATAAGGGCGACTACAACCAGTGCCCTTGTACGGCTGTTCGTCATGCGTACCGACCTAGATAAATCAAAATGTTCGGCAAATGGCCACTGCGCAACCTGACCGTCTACTGGCACTAATCACAGGACTTCGTCGCAGGTCTTGGAGTGAAAGAAGCTGGAGCGGTTCTAACTGGCTTCCAGCCACTCCGCGATTCGATTATATCTTATCATGAAGCCTTCATGCCGCTATTTTCTGGCTACGCCCGCCGCCGCACGCCGAACAGCTCTCGATGGCGCCGGCGCCTCCCGTTCGCGCGCCCTCCGGCACCACCCGCACGACTGTGAAAGATATCAGTGTAAATCCGCACTGAATCATGTGCACTGTGGCAGTGCGAGCACAGCCACGGCGGCGCATTTTGTCAATAATGGCAGACAAGATCAGGCCTTCGGCCATCAGTTGTTCCTCAGTATCAGTTGTTAGTCATTTGCTCATGTCGGATCCGTCGCCCAGGCGGTTCAACCAGGCTGCCGCCGTTTTTGCGGCGGCGATGATTTTGAGCGGTTGCGCGGTCGGCCCTGACTTCCTGCACCCCGCGCCCCCCGATGCGGCTCGCTACACCAAAGAGCCCCTGCTCCCGCAAACGTCCTCCGCCAATGCGCCGACCGGGCAGCCGCAGCATTTCGTGCAGGGCCGCGACATTCCGCAGGAATGGTGGACGCTGTTCCGGTCGAAGGCGCTCAACACGCTGATCCAACGTGCGCTGAATAATAATCCCAACCTGCAATCGGCAATGGCGACGTTGCGCGCGGTCAACCAGGCGGTCTATGCGCAAGAGGGCAAGTTCTTTCCCCTCGTCGAGGGCAATTTCAACCCGACCTATAATCAAACTTCGGCTGCATTGGCGCCGATCCCTTCGAACAACAACCTCGTCTACCAGCTCCACACGGCGCAGCTGCAGGTGAACTATACGTTGGATGTTTGGGGCCTCAATCGGCGCACGGTCGAATCGTTGCGGGCCCAAGCCGACAATCAGCGTTTCCAGGTCGAGGCGGCCTATCTGACGCTCGTCTCCAACATCGCCGTGGCCGCGATCAACGAAGCCTCGCTCCGCGCCCAAATCGACGCCACCAACCAGCTTATCGGCATCAACACGAAAATGCTCGACATTCTGAAGCGGCAGTTGGAGACCGGCTATGCTAACCGCAACGAGGTGGCATTGCAGGAAGCGGCGCTGGCGCAGGCCGCAGCCACATTGCCGCCGCTGCGCAAGGCGCTGCAACAGAACCGCGACCTGCTCTCGGCCCTTGCGGGTGCTTACACCAGCGAGGAACCACGAGAGACATTCAGGCTCGACGACCTGCATTTGCCGGTCGATCTGCCGGTCAGCTTGCCGTCTCAACTGATCGAGCAAAGACCCGATATTCGCGCGGCTCAAGAGACATTGCATTCCGAGAGCGCACAGATCGGCGTCGCTATCGCTACCATCCTTCCGAACTTCACGATCAACGGAAATGTCGGTTACATGAATACCGCGCTGGCCGGCCTACTCGCACCGCAGAATCTTTTCTTTACGGTCGCTGGAAACGCCACGCAAACATTGTTTGACGGCGGCACCCTTTTCCACCAGCTTCAGGAAAGCAAAGACAATTACAACGCCGCGGCGTGGAGCTATCGCGGCACGGTCATTGGCGCCGTACAAAACGTAACCGACGCGCTACGCGCCCTACAAAACGATGCGGACGCGCTAAAGGCGGCGCGCGGTTTTGAAAGCGCGTCAAAAATCAGCTTCGATCTCGCGCAACAGCAGATGCAAACCGGCTACGCCAATATTTTAATATTGCTCACCGCGCAGCAAACCTATCTACAGGCAGCCATTCAGGTCGTGCAGGCGCGTGCGGCCCGTTTGTCGGATACCGTGGCGCTTTATCAGTCGCTCGGCGGCGGCTGGTGGAATCGCACGACGCCGCTTCCGGAAAGGACCCTCGACGTTGGCACCGGGGAGGCGAAAGCCGTTCCCGAAGCCGATAGGCGCGAGGGATTCTTGCGCGGCTTTTGGTTTTTTCCTTACCAGCCGGATTGATATCTGCCGGTGGCGCATCTACGCGATGCGGCGCAAGGGCTGGAAACTGGCCGGCATATCGGCGTACGCGGCGGCGTTACCTTTACAGCCGGTGTCGAGCTCCAGGATCCCAGAAACCATGACGACCGCTTGGGGCCGGTATCCAGTTTCCGCGCGGATGAAGCGCAGCGCGGCTTCCCGGTCGGCAAACAGGCCGCCGCACACGCCTTTTTGCGCTTGCACCACCCAATTTCCGCACAAGTCCTGACCCAACATAAAGAGCGGCGGCCGCAGCCATGAAGGAGGCCCCGCTTGTTTCTCTTGGATCATCGCCATCCTCCTTTTTCAAGTTTTTGTTGCCCGATTGCCAGCGGGGGCGGATATTTCGGAATGAAATGACTCAATCGCGACGCGATCCCGACAAGCGCTGCCGCTATCGGGTTGCCATGGTTTTTCACGTCAAGTTCCAGACGCCCGTCGAGAAACATGGTCGCGCAGCCGGCCGGCGCGCTGTTAATGTTGGCGAACCTCAGCGCGGAACGCCTGAAAATGAATACGCCGCCGGTGCGCCCCTGCGCCTCGCGAGCAACCCAAAAGCCGAGTGCGCTGCGGCCGATGAAAAATAACGGAATGGATTCGCTCAGAGCGTCGCTGTTCGGCCGCCGCGGGAAGACCGCACCGCTCGTACCCTTTGTTTTGCCGCTGAAGGAGAAGCTCATGATCGTTTCTCACGCAGCCCTGCACGCGGTCGTAACATGCTGAGGATCGCATAAGAATTCGAGATGAGGCCTCGTTTGATCTCATAAAGGAGGTATAGGAGCGTCAACGAGGTCAAACGGGTGCCGATTTTGCGAAATTGTCGTAGCCGTACGAAACACCGGATGCCAGCCGAACCTGTGGCACGCGAGCCAATATGCGTTTGATTTCGGTCATAGCGCCGGTTATCGCCTTCTGCCTCCTCGGCAGCTTATCTGCCGCGGCGCTGGCCGATCCCATCGAGAAACCGCCGGGCAATGTCAGGCCGGTCGTCAAAAAAAATCCAAAGCCGAACGCCGACAACGCGAAACCTGAAAAAAATCAGTACTGGCTTTTCGATCCCGTCCCTCCGGACCAGATGCGGAGTTTCAGCACCGATCGGCCGACCAAATCAAACGTCCCGTATACGGTCGACGCCGGTCACTTCCAATACGAGACCGACCTCGTCAATTTCACCCACCAAGTCGCTGGTACGACGCGCACCGACACCCTGCTCGTGCCGAATCCGACGTTCAAGATCGGCATCACCAACAACGCAGATTTTGAGGTCAATGTACCCGTCGCCGGCTTTCACGCCTATGGCGCGGCGGCGCCGTCGAATGCGCTGTGGGGCATCGGCGACACCTTCGTTCGCTCAAAAATCAATCTTTGGGGCAACGACGGCGGCGACACGGCCGCGGCGATAATGCCGTACGTGAAAGCACCGTCAGCGCCAGTCGGTATCGGCAACGGCGCCGTCGAAGGCGGCCTGATCGGCCCGGTCGGGTTTAGTTTACCCAACAGCTTTACCCTTTTGTTGGTACCCGAGATCGATGTCCTCAAGGACAGCCTCAATGACGGCTATCACGGGAACTACATATTTGATGTGAACCTCAGCCGGGAAGTGATCAAGAACGTTACCGCCTACGTGGAACTGTGGTCCGACTACAGCGCAGATCCAACCGCAAAGGCAACGCTTATGAGCTTCGACACCGCGCTGGCTTGGGTTTTCCTGCCCAATGTACAAGTTGACGTCGGCGCAAATTTTGGTCTCACCGGCGCAACGCCAGCGGTCCAAATTTATGCGGGCCTCTCCCAGCGCTTTTGAACGCGGCACCTATCATTTTTTAGGTTCATAGCCCGGCCTCCAAAGCCGATTGCCGAGGCCCGGGACGAGACAACCCTTTATGGATTTTTTATGCGGCGGGGCATCGCTTCCCACTCGAATTCCTATGCAGAGGGTGACACCTAATTGGGTGGAATTAACCGGACCCAGACGGTGACGATTCTGCCGAATCCGCCCGAACTCGACATCCATCAAGAGTAATCGTCGGCCGCCGCGCCTTCGCTCATACGTTGTTTGATCGGAGTTTCACG
>DATNNI010000060.1:0-4575 GCA_035601915.1 Xanthobacteraceae bacterium | reverse complement strand
CCCGACATCGTTCATTTTGCCGATAATGATAACCCGCGTCGCCGCATCGCAGACCGGCGCAAGTTGATCAAGACCGTCCAAAATGTCGGTGTCGCGGTTTTCCGATTCGAGAATAATGACGTTCGGCGTCGGCGAACTCTGGTACGCCTCGATAGCGGCGACCAAGCCGCCCATCTGAATGCGTAAGTGCGCCTTGGCCATGCGCCGGTCTTCGCCGGCTGACTGGATCGCGGCAGCGGTCTCTACGGTTTCGCAAAACGCCTGCACCGAAACGCGCGGCGCGGGCGCGATATTTTCCTCACGGCCGGCGAGCTCGGCGGGAGTATCAAACTGAACTGCTTGGCTAGCTGGGCTCATACAAGACCATCATTAAGTGTGATTATTTGCCGAGATCGCTGATCTTTGCCTTGTCGAGACTTTCTGGAGGTTCGGCACCGGTTTTATCGCCGGTCCGATATTTACCCATGACGTTGGTACGCCGCATTTCGTAAGGCGGCGTTTCCGCGCGCGGCTGGACGAGATCCGCCGGATTATCGACCATGGCAGCAAGATTACGTTGAGTGGCGCAGCCGGCATTCCACGGTGGCGCGTTTTCAAAATAGCTGCGATTGCCGCTTGGTCCGATGTCTTCCGGCCAAATACCGCAAGGCCCCGCCTGGGCGCCGATCTTCGGATAAATGACATGGATGGTTGCGAGCGTGCCGGGCGGCGGCTGATACCGCTGCAGCCGTATCCCGTTGGCCGGCACGCCGCCGGCGGTGAGAATCGCGTGAATGGCCGGCGCTACCTCCGCCGCAGCGCGTTGATTGCTGCTGCCGACAGGTACGCTGACAACTACACCGCCGGTGGCTTCGTGTTTCCAGTTTTCGACGAACTCGGCAAGCGACGCGCGCTGGCTGGCATTGAGCTCGCCGCGATTGGAGCCGACGAAGATTTCCACGGTGTGCTGCGTTTCGGTTATCGAAATCGGATGCCGCAACCGGTAGTCGAAGGGAACGTCTGGAGCAGCGGCAACCTGCTGATCGGTGTTGCAGGCGCAGACAAAGAACGCGCACCCGGCGATGATCGCGGCCCGGACCGCATTTCCTGGCACGCCGCGACTGGTGCCGGTCGGTATCTTGAAAGTGAGCATCGCCGTCTCCTTGCGCCGCAAGTCAGTCGAGGATGAAGCCGTATTTGCCCCGGTAATTATCGGGCGGGTCGGTCGTACCGCCGACGCCGTAGATACGGTTGAACTTGCCGAGCAGCACTTGCGCAGGGTCGCTCGCGTCGGCGAAGCCATCATCCGGGCGCGACAAATCCTTTTGCGACACCGCCCGGACTACATACGGCGTCACTATAACCATCAGCTCGGTGCGCTGATTGACATAGTCGTTGCTCTTGAACAGCGCACCGAGAACCGGAAGATCCATCAGTCCGGGCAAACCATTGATATTGTGCTTCGTGCCCTCTTGAATCATGCCGGCCATCGCCAACGAGCCGCCGGACGGAATTTCGAGCGTCGTTTCAGCCCGGCGCGTGCGAATTGCCGGCACGGTCACGGTGTCGGTCGAGCCCGGGATCGGGATGGTCAGCGAATTTTGGCTGGTGATGTCCGACACTTCGGTCATCACCCGGAGGCTGATGCGGCCCTCACTCAGCACCACAGGAGTGAAGTTAAGGCCGACGCCGAATTTCTTGTATTCAATCGACGGCTGGCAGGTGGTCGGCGCTCCCGGCGTGCTCGATGTCGCCGAACATGAATAGCCGTTGAGGATCGGAAACTCGCCGCCGGCGAGGAAGGTCGCGGTTTCTCCGGAAATCGCCGTCAGATTGGGCTCGGCGAGAGTATGAATGACGCCGGCCTGCTCCATCGCTTGCAGAGTGCCGGTGAGCGATTTCCATCCAGCTTGGATCTGGGAGCCGCTTAGCGATTGCCCGTAAGCGGTGAATGGATTGGTGTTGTTGAAGCTGATAACCGCCGTGCCGTAGCCAAGCGAGCCCTGTAGATTGACGCCGAGTTGCTTGATGAGATCGCGCTCGACTTCGGCCACGACGACCTTGAGCATGATCTGATCGCGGCCGCGAACGACGATCATGTTGACGACTTTGCTCGCACTGGCGCTATTCAAAGACCCTCCCGCAGGCAGAGCAGACGGCGATGCCCCAACGGACACGTTGTTGCCGCCAGCGCCGCCCGCAGAACCCCCGGCGTTGTTAGCACCAGTGTTGAAGGCGTCGTTGGGAGCGGTAAAATGCGAGGCAATATCGAAAGCCTGTTGCGCCTCGAGCTGGCTCGACACAGTTCCCGACAGAACGATGCCGTCGCCGACGGCTTCAACTTGGACCTGAGAGCCAGGAACTAGCCGCGCTATGGCGTCGTGAATATCTTGCAGAGTTCTACGAGGCGTGGGTTTGTCGACTTCAATGTCAAAGTTGGCCATCTGATTGCCGTCGCCGTCAAAAAACACTACATTCGTGGTGCCTTTGTCGACGGCAATAATGTAAGCACGTCGCGACGAGCGCACGACGGCGTTGGCGATTTTCGGTTCAGCGACAAGCACATCTTTAATTTCGCGCGGAAAATCGACGACGACCGATCTGCCGACGCCGAGCCGAACGACGCGCGATCCAACTTCGCCGCTTACCACAGGTACGGTCTGGGACGCCGTATCGGTTTCCGGGCGGGCCGCCGTTTGGGCCATGCTCGGCACCGCGCCGAACAGCAGCAATCCGAGAACCGCCGCCACACGCATCGGAGTCCGTGATCTCATCATCAATTTCCTCTCAATGCGTCGTGGTTTGCGTGCTAACGCCGTAACGCACTGTATTAATGCCCTTTCGAGCGCCTTCATCGTCGCCGCCTTCCGGCTTCGCCGATTGAGAATCAAGAATGCTGCGCAGCGTCAGTGACAGCGAGCCGAGCTGACGCGCACGGGCGAGGGTCTCAGCCTGTTGCGGATCGAGCGCGACGGTAACCGTCTTGCCGACCACCACTTTTTGACCGTCCTTTTCCTCTATCGTTTGATCGACCGCGAGCACCTGCACATTTCGCAGAATGGTCTCGCTCAGGTAGGTTTCGACCCCGGTAACTTTTTCCGCTGCCTTGTCCCGACGCGAAAGCAGGATGTCGACGTGGTCGTTGGGAAGGACAAATCCGCCGGCGCTGGTATCGGCGGCCACGTCCATCGAGATCGCACGCATGCCTTTTGGGAGAAGGACGGCCATGTAGCCGCCGTTCTTGCCGGTAACGACCTTGCTGTCCCGAATCGGTTCGCCGGCGACGACCGGCGAGCGCACGATGGCGCCGACAAATTCTTTCATCGCATCCGGCCGGTCGGCCTTCTTGATGAAATTTCCCGCAGATGCGGCCGGCCACAACTGCCAGCCCATGTCTTTGTCGTTGACCGTTTGCCCGATGTTGAGATCAGCCTTGGCGACAAGCACATCGACGGTCGCCAGCGGCGGAGCCGGCGGCGGCGCCGGCGGAGCCTGCGGCTGCCGCAGCCCACTGGCCAGCATGGCGGCAACCCCGCCGGCGGCGAGAGCGATGACTAGAACGATGAGACGGGCGGGTTTCATAACGCCTTCACCACCTGACAAATCGACGCAACCGCCGGTCGCGTCGCGAAACCGATTTCATCAGCTAAACGTCAAGGCATGGTTAATGAGGCGTATCTAAATCGCGTTAATTACGCGTTACGCCAAGGGTTTCGCCCATGCGGGCGTCGGTTTGCTGACGAGCAAATCCGGTTACGCGCTAATTCGTTAACGAACTATGGACGCCATCCACTCAGTCTGTGGATAGATCCAAAGAGCGGCCGCGGCCAAAGCGATGCCGTAAGGAACACCGGCGCCGCGCTGATGGAGCCGCTCCGCCCATTCCCGCCCGACGAATGCCCGCGGTAACGGCAACGCGCGAAATTGGACGATCAAAAGGGTAAGTGCTCCGCCAAACAGCGATGCATAGATCAGATAATCAGGCAGATGCGCGAAGCCCAGCCAAAGAGCTGTTGCCGCCGCGAGCTTGGCGTCGCCGCCCCCGATCCAGCCTCGGCTAAAAAAGATGAAAACGATAACAAGCACTACGGCGGCGGCCGCGGCGTGCCACATCAGGTCGGGCAGGCTCATTCCCGTCAGAAGTGCGAGCACGCCGAACCCGCCGACCAGGATCAGCGACACCCGATTGGCGATTGTCATCGTGAAAAAATCGCTCGACGCCGCAAACGCCATTACGGCCGGAAAGAGCGTCAGACTGATCGCTTGAATAACGAAGGACATGGCGCCGCGACACCGTCGGCTGTTTCAACGCGTCGCGGTCTTAGCCGACGCAAGTTGACGGCAAGTTAGCAATGTCGACGGACGGTCGACAAAGCGAACGGGCTCCGGCCACTGGCCGGAGCCCGGATTATGACAGCAACAAAACGCCGCTTATTTAAGCTGGGTCGAAATGCTGCCGAAGCTCGTGTTCAGCTTGGTGCCGATGCCGTTTACGACGGCGATGATGGCAACCGAAATGCCGGCGGCGATCAGACCATATTCAATGGCCGTCGCACCTGACTCGTCTTTCACGAAACGCGAAACAAGGGTCTTCAT
>DATNNI010000059.1:0-4748 GCA_035601915.1 Xanthobacteraceae bacterium | reverse complement strand
CCGACGGAATTGAGCGTCGGCAGCAATAACAACGGAAAGCCAAGCACCTTGCCGACCAGCGCCTGAAAAGTGCCGAACATGGCGTTGGTCGACGTGTTACTGCCGGAGAGCGCGACGCCGATGAAGCCGAGCACTGGAGCGACGACAATGAACGCCGGTCCGATCTTCGAAAAGGCGCTCGCGAGCGAGCCGGCCATGCCCGAATAGTTGTAGACATAAGCAAGGCCGAAAATAAACACGCCGACCAGACACGCTCCCCACATCTGCGACCAGGTCTTGGCGAAAATTTCGCCAATCTGAGCGGGCTTCACGCGCAGCAAAATCGCGGTGATGATCCACGAAACAAGAATTGCGGTGCCGCCGACAAACGGCGTCCAATTGAACACCGCGGTAATCTTCGCCCCCGGCGTGATCGCAGAGTCGGCGGCGACCGCAGCATGATAAAGAATGATCTTGGGCAAATTGGACCAGGGCCCCGTCCAGGCGACGACCACCGCCACCAAGACGGCAATCGGCAGCCAAGCCATGCCGACCTCACGGCCGGAAAGCCCATGGGCTTCGACTTGTTGGCCGCCGCTCACCGGCGCGCCGCCGTAAGCCAGCACTTGTGCGGGCCGCCAAACGCGCAACAGAAGGAGTAACACCACAAAGCATACAATGGAGCCGATGACGTCAGGCAGATACGGCCCGAGATAGATGGCGGTGGGCAACTGTCCAGCGATGAAGCCAAGCGAGCCGACAATGGCGAGCGGCCAAGCGGACCACATGCCCTTACTGCCGGATACAAGATAGAGCAAAATCCACGGCGGTAGCAGCGCCAGGATGGCGACGATCTTGCCGACGGACGCGGAATAGATCGGCAGCAGATCGATGAAGCTGACACCGAGCGTGCCGGCAGTCACCGTTGCGAGCGCGATGATCGGTGCACCGAGCGCGCCATAGGATACCGGCGCGTTGTTGGCGATGGCCGCGACCCGGATGGCGTCGAGGTCGGGAATGCCGATCGCAATCAGGATGGGGGCGACGAAGGCCCACGGATAACCGAAGCCGACCAAACCCTCGAGCAAGGCACCGAAGGCCCAGGCAAAAAGAATGGTTTGCACGCGCACATCGAGGGTGCCCTGGTACACCAGCCAGCGACGGAATTTCTCGAAAGTGCCCGTCGTCACCAGCGTATTGAACAGCACCACGCCCCAGAACGTGATCCAATCGACATTCCAGATTCCCGTCGCCGAGCCATAGAGATAGGCACGTATGCCATCATCGAGCGGCATCTTCCAGACAAAGAGGCCGAGGAGAAAAGTAACGACCGAACCGATAAGCACGGCGATCCACGCCGACAGGCGCAGGCCGGCCAGCAAAACGAGCAACAGCACGACAGGGACGAGCGCCACCAACCAAGTTACAAAGAGATTTCCGGTCGGATCTAGAATCTGCATAAACATTTAGCGTTTCCCCAATAGGCGCCGTTCTAGCGGCGCTTAAAACTTTTGATCGGCCGACCGTTCCAGCGGCGGTAACGGCGCGGTCATGTCGCTGCGGGTACTTTCTGCCCGCCTTGGCAAAGACTAAGCGAGTCCAAGCGCTGCCGCCATCGCCATTTCGTCACAATTGGCGCGGATAGCGCGGTGCGGGGCATATTGCAGCGCAGCGGCGGACCTGCGGCGATGATTGCGGCGCATGCCTATCTTGGTCCGCGAGTGCCGATTGGCCACCTGGAGATTCTTGGTGAAACGCCTTGCCCTGACGATTGCCGATATCTGGCGGCTCGCCGTCCCTTACTTTCGCTCTGACGACCGCTGGCCGGGGCGGGTGCTCCTGGGCGCAGTCATTGCCATTGAATTGGCGCTCGTCGGCCTCCAGGTCATTCTCAACCAATGGTACAATCGTTTTTACAACACGCTGCAAGACCGCAACTGGGACGCTTTCATCAGCGCCATCCTGTTCTTCTGTGTGCTCGCAGCCATCTATACCGTACTTGTGGTCTACAAGCTCTATTTGAATCAGTGGCTGCAGATCCGCTGGCGGCGGTGGATGACGCAAACCTATTTGCGTCAATGGCTCACGTCCGCCAACCACTACCGCATGCAGCTTCTCGGCGACGAAGCTGATAACCCCGACCAGCGCATCGCCGAAGACTTGCGGCTGTTTGTGGACTACACCATGACGATTGGCACCGGCATGCTGAGTGCCGTGGTCACGCTTTGCTCATTTGTCGTCATTCTGTGGACGCTGTCGGCGCAAGCGCCGCTCACGATGTTCGGCCCGAACTTCAATATCCCTGGGTACCTGGTCTGGGGGGCGCTCCTCTACGCCATGATCGGCACCGCGCTGACCCACCTGATCGGCAAGCCGCTCATTGCGCTGAATTTTCTGCAACAGCGCTTCGAGGCCAATTTCCGTTTCAATCTGGTGCGAACGCGCGAGAATGCCGAGCAGATCGCCTCGCTCCGCGGCGAGGCGGCCGAGCGTGAGGAGCATTTGAGCCGCTTCGGTTCGGTGGTCGGCAACTGGTATGCGCTGATGCAGCGGCAGAAGCGGCTGATGTTCTTCACGCAGAGCTACTCACAAGCGGCGGTGATTTTTCCTTATATCTTGGCGGCGCCGGCTTATTTCTCCGGCGCCATGCAGCTTGGCAGCTTGATGCAAACCGCCTCCGCGTTCAACAGCGTGCAAGAGGCGCTTTCCTATTTCATCACCGCCTATCGGCAGATCGCCGAATGGCGCTCCGTCATCGCCCGCTTGACCGGATTCCAGGAAGCGATCGCCGCCGGTCGCGCGGCCGCGGTGACGCCGCCGGTCGTGCAAATAATCGCAGGCCACGCGGGTAAGCCGTACGCCATCGACGGGCTTGAAGTCCGCCTGCCCGACGGTTCGCCGATTGTCGCCGCCGAACACGTCTCCGTTCCGGCCGGTGAGAGTGTGTTGGTCACCGGCCCGTCAGGCGTGGGCAAATCGACGCTGTTGCGGGCCGTATCCGGCATCTGGCCATTCGGGTCCGGTCGCGTCAGCGTGCCCGAAGGCGCCAAAGTTATGCTCGTACCACAACGGCCTTATTTTCCTCTCGCGACGCTCGCCGCTGCTGTCGCCTATCCGGCAACCCAGGGCACGTTCGATAACGCCCGCGTTGCCGAAGCGCTCGTCGCAGTCGGCCTTCCGCAGCTGGTCTCGCGCCTCGACGAGCAGGCGCACTGGAACCGCATCCTGTCGCAAGGCGAACAGCAAAGACTAGCAATCGCTCGCGCACTTTTGCAGGCGCCGGATTATCTCTTGCTTGATGAAGCAACCGCCGCCCTCGACGAACGCGCGGAGGCCGCCCTTTATCGGCTGTTGCTGGAGCGGCTCAAGGGCGCGACCATCATTTCAATCGGCCACCGCTCGACACTCAACGCCTTTCACCGCCGCCGGCTCGAAGTCGTGCCGAACGGGGAATTTGCTCAAGTGAAGGAAATGCCGCTGGCATCGGCGGCCGAGTAACCTTCCGTCCCACGTGAGCATTGGCATGTAAATTGCCGCATGCGGCCTTGGTGCTTTTTGCGACCGGGTCAGGTCGCACGATAGATCATACACTTAACAGGGAGTTTTTTCGTCATGTGCACAGGCGATGACAAAACCTGCCCAGATTTTGAGCTGCATCGACAGAAGCTGCTGGACGAACTCGACCATGAGCGGCGCAGCTTTCTCAAGAGCGCATTCGTCACCGGCGGCGGCGCCGCGGCGTGGGCAGCGAGCGGTACCCTTTCCTCTCCTGCATCGGCGGCCACAAGCCCGGGCCAGCCGACGTACCATTACTTGCCGGCGAACGCCGACACCGTGCACTGGGGCTATTTCAGCAAGCTATTGAAACCTCAGCTTGAAGTGGATTCGGGCGATTACATCACCATCGAGGCCCTGACCCACCACGCCAATGACGATGGCGAGCGCATGGTCAAAGGAGATCCCGGCGCCGAAAGCGTATTCTTATGGACCAAGGACAAGAAAGGCGTGAACCGGCGCGGCGCCGGACCGATTGACGGTAAGCTTCTGGGGCGTGGCGCGGGCGAAGGTTTCGGCGTGCACATTTGTACGGGGCCGGTTTATATCCGCGGCGCCGAGCCCGGCGACATCCTTGAAGTGCGCATCATGGATGTGAAGCCGCGGCCGTGCGCCAATCCGGCTTATGCGGGTAAATCATTCGGCAGCAATGCGGCGGCGTGGTGGGGCTTTCAGTACAGCGACCTGATGACCGAGCCGAAACCGCGCGAAGTCTGTACGATCTACGAAATCGATACCAGCGGACAGCGCAACTGGGCCCAGGCGGTCTACAATTTTCGCTGGACTCCGCAGACCGACCCCTACGGCGTCGTCCATAAGATCATCGACTATCCGGGCGTGCCGGTCGACCATTCGACCGTGCAGGAGAACCACAACGTCCTGAAAAACGTGCGCATTCCCATCCGGCCGCATTTCGGCGTGATGGGGGTCGCGCCGAAAGAAGCCGATATCGTTGACTCCATCCCGCCGGGCTATTTTGGCGGCAACATGGACAATTGGCGTATCGGCAAAGGCGCGACCATGTACTACCCGGTCGCGGTACCGGGAGGTCTGTTCTCCGTCGGCGATTCTCATGCGGCACAAGGCGACTCGGAATTGTGCGGCACCGCCATCGAGATGTCGTTGACCGGCACATTCCAACTGATTCTGCACAAGCAGAGCGCACTGACGGGATCGCTGGCCCAACTAAATTATCCGCTGCTTGAAACCCAGGA
>DATNNI010000058.1:0-7305 GCA_035601915.1 Xanthobacteraceae bacterium | reverse complement strand
GGGCCGGATGCTGCCGCTGCCATATTTGGCGGCCATATAGGCGCCCCAAAAACGCAAATTGAAAAACCCGCGCGCGGCGGCGATTTCGGTCGCCGGCAACGGTCCCAGTTGCAGCGTTTCACCGGCAGTGAAGAGCAAATGATCGAAGTCGCCGAGCTCGGCGAAAAGCGCCTTCAAGCTTGGTTCGTCGGCAAGATCGAGAACGTGTCCCTCGCTCCCGGCGGGCAACGCGCGAAGCGCCTTGTCGACGCTCGATTTGCGGCTCGACGCGATGACGACTGACGCGCCTTTTGCGGCCGCCACGCGCGCGGCGGCCAAGCCGATACCCGAGCTGCCGCCGAGAACGACAACGCGCTTTCCCTCAAGGCCCATGACCACAATCCTTAAGCCGAGATTCCGTTTGCGCGCCACAATTGCGCGGCGAACAATTTTGCCGCCGTGAGCCGATCGGCGGTGCTAGCTGTTCCGCCGTCCCGACGTCTCGAAATAAGCGAGCACCTCTTCCAATCCGACCACGTCGGCATAGCGGCGCTCGACGTCACGCAGATTCGCCCAGTGCGGCCCCTCGTCAACGTCGCCGCAGCACGGCTCCGGCACGATCACGCGAAAACCATAAGAGAATGCGTCGGTGATCGACGCGCGCACGCAGCCGGACGTATTGCAGCCGGAGACGATTACGGTATCGACACCGTCCTTGATGAAGTATGCCGCGACTGAGGTGTTGAAAAAGATCGAAGCTGCGCTCTTGCACACCGCCATGTCGTAGCTCTTGTCGTAGATGCGCTCGTCAAGTTCGGTACAAGCGTCGCCGTGGCGGAAATCGCTAACCACTGCCGGAATTTTCCAGAGTGGCGCATCGCGCGCACTCGAATAAGCCGTGTAGCAGCAAGCAACTGGCAGTCCCGCTTTGCGCGCCGCAGTGACCAGCGTGACGGTATTGTTGACCGCCCGTTCGACCATCGGCCGCCCGCCAAGCGGAAAGCGGTCTTCGGTAAATCCTTTCTGAAAGTCGACAACGACGACGCCGGCGCGCCTGCCGAAGCCAATGCGGCCGCTACCGAACCCACTGTCGAGATAAGGGTCGCTCACGTGCGCCTTCCTATGCAGTTTTGAGCACCACGCCGAAGCGCTCGGCGAACGCGCGCTTGAGGCGTTCGAAGCAATGGCCGACGCGAACCACGGTAAAATCCCGAAAGTCGATAATCGTCGAGGCGAGGCCGTCCGCGTTCGCAAATTTCGATTGGCCATAATCGAAAAGGATCGCCGCGGCGGCCCGAACCGGCGCCTCGATATCGGCCAAACGGTATTTGCTACCCGCAAGCGATAAGTTTGCCGATGATCCGAATACCGCCCTGCCCTTTGCGATCGAGGCTTCCGCGATGGCGTCGTGGAATTGGCCGGCATTGAGCAGCATGTCCAAGGTGCCGGCTTTCGATGAGTTTTCAATCACGAAGGGTTCGACGGCTGCGAGCAACGCGTGCTCGGCGCGAAACGGCGCCACGACCGAAAACGGCAACTGCTCCTCTTCGATCAACTCCCTGACCATCGCGTGCCGCGAGTCCTCCATACGATGGATTTCGTGGCTCAGCCGCCAATTGCCGAACATGCCCGACGGCTTGTCGTAAGAGCGACGCTTAACCTCAAAAATACGGCGTACGCCGGCCGCACTCGTCGCTACCACTGCATAAGCGACATCGAGTGGCACGATCCCGATGCCGCCGGCGTCGAGCGCTGCAAATAGCGCGTCGGTATCGGCGTGCAGCTTCTCCGGAGGAACCGGATCGGACGTTAATCGCGTCTCAGCAAGCGTCGCCGCCGTCATCGAAACCCTCCACGCGTCGGGCCATTTGACCACATTGCCGCGGCGGGAGATAGTCGAAGCAGCGGTAGCGACGCGCCGGCGATCGAGTTGCTGCCAGCTTTGAGCACATCCGCAGTTTGATCGGGGAGCGATCAACAACGCGAGGCAGCCAATGATCATTCAAACCGCTCCGGCGGGCACGCCGCGATTGGCCATCATGATGTATGAGCACACCGCGTTGTCCGGGCAGTTTGCGCGTGCGTTCGGCAATGAACAATTCGAGCCGCTGTCGCCGCTGGAGCACATGATTTATGTCGTCTCGCATCATGACGCCGGCTGGACGGAATTCGACCGCGATCCGGCGTCTGACGAAAAAACCGGCCTGCCTTACAATCTCATCGAAACGCCCGCGGAACTCATAACCGTGACCAGCCAGCAATCGCCGGATTTCAATGAGCGCCATCACCCATATTGCGGACTGATGTCGAGCATGCACAGCTGGGGGCTCTATAACGGTCGCTACGGGCTTTCCAAGCTCGTGCTCATCAACAACATCCCGCCGCAGGACCGGCCGATCGCCGACCGCATGCTGGTCGGCGAACTTGAGCGGCAAAAACGGCTGAAAGAGCAGATCGCCAAAGATCCTCAGTGCTCAGGGTGGACCGACGAGAAAAAGGTCTTTCAGAACTATAAGCAGTTGCAATTCCTCGACACGCTGGCGCTTTATTTCAATCGCATTCATCCAAGCGAACGTGCCAGGCAAGCGTTCGAAAACGTTCCGTTGAGCGCAACGGCGGACACCACCGTGATCATTGAGCCGCGTGGTAATGGCGTCTACGCGCTGTCGCCTTATCCATTCGCCGCAAACTGGGCCGAGTTTGCGTACGCCGGCCGGCGTCTCGCGCCGCGCTCAGGCGAAGCGAACGGTTCTTGGCAACGCCTGCTCAAAGAGACGCCGACAGAGTGGGAGTCGTTTCGGCTGGTATCGGCGTAGCAACGCACGACTTGCCGACCGTTAGCGCCGATAGGTCTTGTCGAATTCGGAGACAGCGCCAAAGCCCATCATCTCGCTGAATTCGCTGAATTTGTAGAGCGGCACATTGGAGCCGACGCTGGAGCCGTTTTCTTTCAGGTGCCGGTAGACGTTTCGCAATGCATCGCCGACGGCCAAAAAACCGAAAGCCGGATAAATCGCAATCGAATAACCGATCTCCTCCAGTGTTTTGCGGTCCAGGACCGGGGTGCGGCCGCCTTCGACCATATTGGCTACCAGCGGCCGGTCGAAACTTCGGCCGATGGTCCGCATCTCCTCGATACTTTCAGGACTCTCGACAAACAGAATGTCGGCACCCGCCTTGGCGTAGGCTTCCGCCCGGCGCAATGCCTCGTCGAGCCCGAGCGTCGTGCGCGCATCAGTGCGCGCAATAATCAAAAAATCGCTGGATTCGCGGCTGGCCACCGCGACTTTGACCTTGTCGACCATGTCCTCGACAGAGACGACGCGACGGCCGAGCATGTGGCCGCACTTTTTAGGAAATTCCTGGTCTTCCAGTTGAATGGCGACCGCACCGGCGGCTTCGTAGCCGCGCACCGTATATTGCACGTTGAGAAGCCCACCATAGCCCGTGTCGCCATCAGCAATGAGCGACGTCGTCGTCCCCGAGGCTATCACGCCAACACGGCCAACCATGTCCGAGTAGGTCGCGATCCCGGCGTCCGGCATGCCCAAATGCGAGGCGACCGTACCGTAGCCGGTCATGTAGAGAGCTTCAAAACCCATTTGATCAGCGATCCTGGCGGAAATGCCGTCAAACACGCCCGGCGCCACAAGCAGTTCCTTCGCGCGCAGCCGCGCGCGCAAGTCCGCTCGTTGTCGCTTGGTCATACGTATCCTCCCTCGACATTCCGCACCGGCGGAATCCGCGTGTAAAATTTGCGACCCATCTAGAGAATCGCGCGGTCAGGAAACGCGCCGCCCCGGCGAGCCAAGCGCAGCTCTCGGCGCCAGCACATCGCGCACCATGTTGGCGTGCGTATTGGCGTATTGACCGCCATAGGCGCGCCGCTTGACGAACGCGCCGTCGCCGGGACGGCCGATATAGTTGCCGTTCTCGATCACAACCTTGCCGCGCGAAATTACGGTATCGGTGTAACCTTTCACCTTGAAGCCTTCATAGGCGCTGTAGTCGATGTTCATGTGGTGGGTGCGCCCGTTAAAGACGCTGATCGTCTCTTCGCGCTCCGGATCAAAAATGACGATGTCGGCGTCGCTGCCCACGGCGATCGTCCCCTTTTTGGGAAACAGCCCGAAGATTTTTGCCGGTGCGGTCGATGTCAGCTCGACGAAACGGTTGAGCGAAATCTGGCCTCTGCCGACGCCGTAATGATAAATCAGGCTCATGCGGTTTTCGATGCCCGGACCGCCGTTCGGTATTTTGCTGAAGTCGTTGCGCCCGAGTTCTTTTTGTTCTTTCAGGCAGAACGGGCAATGGTCGGTTGAGATCACATCGAGCGCATGCGAGCGCAACCCGCCCCAGAGCTCATCGTGATTCCATTTTTCCCGCAGCGGCGGGGTCAGCACGTATTTGGCGCCGTCGAAACCTGGTTCGTCGTAACGGTCGACGTCGAGAAGCAGATATTGCGGACAGGTCTCCGCGTGCGCCATCACACCGCGTGCCTGCGCCAGGCGCAGCTCTTGTAGCGCGTCGTAGGAGCTCAGATGGACGATGTAGACCGGTGCCCGCGCGACCTCAGCAATCGACAAGGCGCGGTGCACACCCTCGGCTTCCAGGCGGGTCGGCCGCGTCAGAGCGTGATATTTCGGTTCGATGTGGCCCTGCGACAGCGCGATCTTCACCAATTCGTCGATCACGATGCCGCTCTCCGCATGCATGCAGACCAGCGTCCCGTCCTCGCCGGCCTTACGCATGGCGCGAAAAATCGTGCCGTCGTCCGAAAGCAGCGCTCCCGGATAGGCCATGAATAGTTTGTAGCTGGTGACGCCGCCATCGGCGAGGCTTCGCATTTCGCCGATCCGCTCTTGCGGCAGATCGGTCACGATCATGTGGAATGAATAATCAATCGCGGTCTTGCCCTGCGCCTTGGCATGCCAATCGTCGAGCGCTTTCAGCGTCGAGGTACCCCGCGTTTGCACCGCAAAATCGATAATGCAGGTGGTACCGCCGTGGGCCGCGGCGCAAGTGCCAGTCTCGAACGTATCTGAGGTTGTTGTGCCGCCGAATGGCAATTCAAGATGCGTATGCGGATCGACGCCGCCCGGGATCACCAGCTTGCCCGACGCGTCGATTTGTTTGTCTGCATCGATGACGAGATCTTTGCCGATCAGCGCCACCGTCGAGCCGTTGATGAAAATGTCGGCATGGTAGTCGTCGACGGCGGTCACCACGCGTGCATTTTTGATCAATACGGTCACTTTTGCTGTCCCTCGGCGGTTTGACAGGCCCTAGCGCTGATGTATCATTCGTAAATTGAAGCGGTGCACAAGGACTTTTTGGCGGGCGGGCCGCTCCGGGCTTCAATAACACAGCCAAAAATTCGAGCGTTCCAAACTAATGTCGGGTGGTTCAAACAGAGGAGACTTGCATGCGCGTGCAGAAGAGTAAGTGGTCGCGCAGATCATTCATGAAGGCGACTGCGGCCGGTGTAGCGACCGGTATGGTGGGGGGCTTCTCGCGACAGGCATCGGCAGCTGAAGGCTTGCGAAGCATTGGTCTCGGCGTCAGCGAGATCAACGAAATACAAGACAAGGCGACGAAAGACTTGGGCTTCTCGGTCACCGGCCAGGCGATGGGCTATGGCGAGATGATCGGCAAAATGCTCAATCAGCCCGATCAATATGAGATCGCCGAAGGCTACTACCACGATCTCGCGATCTTGTGGCCGGCGAAGGTGTTTCAACCTATCGATACCAAAAAGCTCAAGGACTGGGACAAGGTCACCAACCTGACCAAAACCGGGCATTTGACGCCCGAGTCGCAGGTCGGACAAGGCGCCGCCCCTTATACAATGATCTACTGCGACGAAAACGGCAAAAGGCAGCAAGAGCCGTCGCGTTACATCACCATGGCTCCCGGTTGGCACAATGCCGATTCCTTGGGCTACAACCCAAAGTCGACCGGCCGCCCGATCGAAAGCTGGAGCGAACTCCTCAATAAAGACTGGAAAGGCAAAGTCGGTTTGCTCAACGTGCCGTCCATCGGCGTAATGGATTGCGCGATGGCGATCGAGGCCATGGGACTGAAGAAGTTCGCCAACAAAGGCAACATGACCAAGGCCGAAATCGACTTCATGATCGAGTATCTTATTCCGCTCAAGAAAGCCGGGCACTTCCGCGCCTTCTGGGAGAATTTCGGCCAGTCGGTCAATTTGATGGTGAACGGCGAAGTGGTGCTCGAGAGCATGTGGTCGCCAGCCGTCGCCGCAATCCAGGCCGAAGGCGTGCCCTGCGTTTACGCTTTTCTCAAGGAGGGCATGCGCGGCTGGCACGGCGGTCTCTCGATCTCCTCCAAGGTCCAGGGCAAGCAACTCGACCAGGCGTATGAGTACATCAATTGGTGGCTCGCGGGCTGGCCGGCGGCGTTTGTCGCGCGTCAAGGCTACTATCACTCGATCCCCGACAACGCGAAGAAGTACCTCGAACCAGTGGAATGGGACTATTGGTATGACGGCAAGGCCGCGGCGAAGGACCTGCCCGATCCGTTCGGCACCATTATCATTAAGAAGGGCGATATCCGCACCGGCGGTTCCTATTGGAAGCGATTCCAGATTGCCGTCTGGAATTCGGTGATGGACGAAAACGACTACCTGACCAAGCGGTGGACGGAATTCCTCAACGCTTAATTTCAGGCTAGCTGGTTCGTTTCTGAAGCAGCGCCGCCGGCCTTCCAAGCCGGCGGCGTTTTCGCGTATGATCGATCCGTGACCACAATCGAAAGCTACGCCAAGCTCACTGATGCCGCGGCGCCGCGCGGATTGATCGGAAGCGCGCCGCCGGTAGCGACCGGCGCCGAGGCCAAACGCAAATATCGCCGCGAGCCCGGCTTCCCAGTGGCAATTCTCATTGCACCGGCGACGTTATGGCTGGTGGTGTTTCTATTATTGCCGCTCATCAGCATTTTTATTTTCAGCTTCTGGAAATCGACCGGGCACGGCATGACGCCGGCTTTCACCATCGAAAATTACCGGGCCTTTTTTGTCACTGACGGGTTCTTTGATCCGGCCAAATCGGATTTTCTCACTCCGTCGGTCTTCATCCGTACCTTGTGGCTGACCTTTCGCTTCACCATCACAACCATGGCGATTTGCCTGATCCTCGCCTACCCGATGGCGTATTTCCTGTCGATGCAGGTGCAGGATTTCAAATGGCAACTCGCGCTGTTTCTCCTGGTCATGGTCCCGTTCTGGACCAGCTACCTTATTCGCGCGGTCGCTTGGCTGCCGATGCTTGGGCGCCAAGGATTGATCAACGAGTTCCTGGTTGGCAT
>DATNNI010000057.1:0-6068 GCA_035601915.1 Xanthobacteraceae bacterium | reverse complement strand
GGTGTTTCATCTATCTCGATCCCGATTACGCCGGTAAAGATACTGCGCGATACCCGTGGCTGAAGAACAAATAGAGGCGCGAAGTTCGAGCGCTCGACCTAAAAATCTTTCAAGGGAGGACGACAAAATGAACTGGGATCTTAGGGGAATGCGTCATTGGGCCCTGCCGATAGCGGCGGCGGCTCTATTGGCATGGAATGCGCCATCAAATGCCCGCGACGCGGGTGAATTGATGATGAAATCAGTGGGCACGACGGAGAACGTCTCGCCGGTAATCGCCGAGGCGATCAAGCACGCGGCGATGGATTTGACGCCGGAGCAACGCAAGCTCGCGCTCGAATGCTGGAAGAACAATATTTGCGAAACCGGGCACGGCAATCTGACTGTCGCTTACGCTGACGGATTTGGTGAGAACGTCTGGCGCCAAGTTACCAAGATGGAATTTATCGCGCAGGCGCTGACTTATCCGAGCATCAAAAAAATCGTCTACACCTCGGCCGGCGGCGATGCCACCAAGGCGATCTCCGACATGCGCGCCTTCATCGCCCAGAAGGTCGACGTCATCGTCATTTTCGCCGATGCGGGACCCGCGCTATTGCCGACGGTAAAAGAGGCTTCCGAGGCAGGTATCCTCGTGGTTCTGCATAACGGCACTTATGTCGGCGGCAAAGCTGGGAAGGATTTCGTGACCTCCATTGCCGAAGACCTTTGTGCGCTCGGCACTGATTTCGTGAAGATGGTCGAGGAGAATTCCAAGAAAGAGCCAACCACGATCGTGGAGCTCGGCGGCACCCCCGGCAACGGACTTAGTGCCGGCTGGCAGAAATGCTCCGAGCAGGAGATTGCGAAGCACAGCAATCTAAAACTGCTCGGCAAAGCCGACACCAACTGGACGCAGGAAGGTTCGTTCAAAGCGATGTCGGGGTTCCTGGCTCAATACGGTAGCGTTGACGCAGTGCTGTTCGAATACGCCGACGGCTTCCGCGGCGGCCTACGAGCCTATGAGGCGGCCAAGAAGGCACCGGACCTTATCGTCTCGCTGCGCACCGACGAAATGGGTGTCATCTGCGATTGGGAAAAGGCCAACGATCCGAATTTCAAGATCTTCTACTCAAATGGCCAAAACGATCAGGCGCGTTTTGCCTTGACCGCCGCGATGATGAAAAAGGAGGGCAAAGACGTCCCTCCGAGCATCAACGTGCCGTTCAAAATGCACCCCGTCGTCAAGGGGCAGTGCAATCCGGATATTCCGGAAAGCGCGTCGCTGACGACGCTTGTGGACAATGACATGATGAAGCAGATGTTCTCTAAATAATAGAGGGCTGCCGAAACAAGAAGAAGCAGCATGCGCGCAAGCCTTCGGAGCGCGAACCTTGTGCCGCGCTCCACTTGCCGCCGACTTCGGAAGCGGGAAAACTGTTTCCCGCTTTTTCATTCGGTCTAGCGCCGTATCCGGACGACTGCTGGTGTCGAACTAATGACGTCCGCTTCGCTTGTGCTTTCCGGCATCTGCAAACGCTATCCCGGCGTGCAGGCGCTCAACGGAGTCGATTTCGAGTGTCGGCCGGGGGAGATTCACGCGGTCCTCGGTGAGAACGGCTCGGGCAAGAGCACTTTGCTCGGCGTCGCCGCCGGAGCGGTGAGCGCCGATCAAGGCCGCGTTCGGATCCTGGGCAAAGAGTTGCCGGCCGCCGATCCGCTGCAAGCGCGTGAAATGGGCTTGGCGGCGGTTTACCAGGACGATTCCCTGGTGCGAGAACTGAGCGTGGCGGAGAATCTTCTGCTGGGCACCGTCGCGGGTCCATCGACACTCGGCGGTAAGCTCGAGTGGGCAGCGCGGCAATTGGCGTCTTACGATCTCAACATTTCGCCGAACGCGATTGTCGGAGAATTGAACGCTTCGCAGCGGCAATTTCTCGAGATCGTCAAAGCATTATCCGCGAGCCCGAAGGTTTTGCTGCTCGACGAGCCGACCTCGAGCCTTGACATATCGGGCGTGGAAAAGCTGGGCGAGATTGTTCGCCGTATTGTCGCTGGCGGCGCCGCTGTCGTTTACGTGAGCCACCGTTTGCCCGAGATTTTGGCGCTTGCCAACCGCGTGACAATCCTGCGTGACGGTGAGGGGCAGGGCACCTACGAGGTCAGCGACCGGCTTTCCGAGAACGATCTCGTTGCGTTGATGGTCGGCCGCCCGATTGAAACGGAGTATCCTGCGAGATCCGGCCTCGCCTCGCAGGAGATCGTCCTTTCGGCGAAAGGCTTAAGCGCAGCTCGTTTTCACGGCGTGGCATTCGACCTTCGGCGCGGCGAAGTCCTAGGATTTGCCGGTTCTGAGGGCAACGGACAGCGCGAAGCTCTCAGGGCGCTCGGTGGTCTCGAACCAGCGGCTGGCGTCGTCATATGTGGTGCCCAGCCGGTCAAACTCGGAACGCCGCGAGAGGCGCTCGACGCCGGCATCCTGTCGCTCAGCGCTGACCGGGCCGCGGAATCGATTTTCTCTGGTCTCGGCGTGCGCGAGAATATGACCGTCCAAGTGCTCGGGCACTTTGCAACATACGGCTTGATCTCGGCGTCGAAGGAGCGGGTTACCACGCTGTCCCTGATCGAAAAGCTCAACATCGTTACCGCCGATCTTGACCAGCCTATCGGCGGTCTTTCGGGGGGAAATCAGCAAAAGGCGGTGTTGGCGCGCGGCTTCCTCCACGAGGCGAAGGCTTTGTTGATTGACGAACCGACCCAAGGGGTCGACGCGAAGGCGCGCTTCGACATTTATCGTGCGATACGCGCCAGAGCCGATGAAGGGCTTGCCTGCGTCGTCAATTCGTCGGACGCTATGGAATTGGCGGGGCTATGCGACCGCGTGCTGGTGTTTTCGCGCGGACGGGTGATCCGTGAGCTGAGCGGCAATGAAGTCACGGAAGAAAGCATCGTTTCCTCATTCCTGCGTTCAAAAGAGGTTGTCGCCGGCGTCAAGGAACGAGCGCAGGCGTCGCAGCGTCATTGGCTTTCCGCGGCTAGCTTGCGTCAGCTCGTCGCCGGCGGCAGTAACCAATGGTGGGTGCCGTTATTGTTTCTGCTGCTCCTTACGCTCGCGGTCGGCAGTTACGCGACGGCGCGTACGGATGCCTTTCTCACGCCGCTGAACATTCGGCACATTCTGCTCGCCAGCGCCCCGCTCGCGCTGGTCACTATGGCCCAGTTCAACGTGCTCATGGTGCGAGGCTTCGACGTTTCGGTCGGCGCGGTCATAAGCCTGGTCGTGGTCATCGCCTCTTTCCTTATTGCGGAGGACATGGGGGCCGGGCTCATTCTTGTCGGCACCGTCGTTTGCGTGGCGGTCGGGGTTCTGGTTGGGTTGAGTAATGGGGCTTTGGTTCGATACGTCGGCATCAATTCGGTTATCACTACCATTGCGATGCTGAGCTTCGTGCAAGGCATCGCGCTCTATCTTCGGCCTTCGCCGTTCGGCGTCATCAGCGAGGACTTTGTCGATTTCTTTCAAACGCGCGTCGGCTTCATCCCGGTTTCATTTTTGATCATCCTCCTTGCGGCAATCGGGGGTGATATGTGGCTATATCGCACGCGAAGCGGATTAAAAATGCGCGCCGTCGGTTTCCGCGAAGAGGCCGCTAAACGCAACGGCGTGCGCGTCGATTTTGTGCACATGAGGGCCTACCTGCTTTCCGCTGTGATCGCCGCCTTCAGCGGCTTGTTTGTCGGGTCCGAAGTCGGGGTGGGAAGTCCCATTATCGGCTCGAGCTATACGCTCACCAGCATCGCGGCGGCCGTGCTGGGCGGCGCCGCATTGACCGGCGGACGGGGTTCTTTCGTCGGCGCCCTCCTCGGGGCCCTCTTTTTCACGCTGACGGTCAACATCATCGCGTTGCTTGCGCTCAACACGGGAGCGGGCATTATGACCAGCGGAGCGTTGACGTTATTCGCCGTCGCGCTTTACTCCGGGCTGCGACCGATCCGCCGCGTCTTCGGTAACATGAGAACCGCACTCGGCCGGTTTGCCGATGGCACGCGGACGTCGTGACCGAATCCGTTGACACCCCGAGTCGCAGTCGGGAGCTGTCGACAATGGCAGCGCCCCACTGGCGGCCGCCGCAGATGCGCTTCGCTGCGATCTGGATAGCAATTGTCGGCCTTATCTGTTTTTGCGCGATCGTTGCGCCGCGCAGCCTGCTTCCATCTACATTCCTTGCCATCATTCCGCTGGCGGCTTTTCTGGCAATCGCCGCTACTGGCGAAACTCTCGTTCTCATGGCGCGCGGCATCGATCTTTCAATTCCAGCAGTAATTACGCTGTCGAGCACCATCATCCTCGGTTTTTCCGGCGGTCGCGACGAAGCCATGTTGGCTGCGGTCGTAGGCGCGCTTTTCTTTTCCACCGCCATTGGCTTCATTAACGGACTCCTTGTCGCCGTATTCGAGCTCAATGCGTTGATCGTCACGCTTGCCGTTGGCGCGATAACGAGCGGCATCACCTTGTGGTACAGGGAATCGTTGCCGCAGGAAGCGCGCGTGCCGCCCGGCATGGCGGCTTGGGGCGATGCGCGGCTTCTCGATCTGAACTTTTCAGTCTGGATCGTGGCGGCGCTGGCCATCATACTCAATTTGGTACTCCGCAAGACTGCGGTTGGCCGGCATTTCTCGGCCGTCGGCGCCAACCCGCGCGCGGCTTGGGTCGCAGGCCTCAATGTCGCCGTCTATCAAATGGCGGCATTTACAGTCGCGGCGTTCCTCTATGGCATTGCCGGAATTCTTGTTTCCGCCTTCATCCGCAATCCCACGCTTAAGGTCGGCGAGCCTTATCTCTTGGCGCCGATTGCGGCTGCCGTTCTTGGCGGCACCGCGATGTCGGGAGGTATCGGCAGTATGGTCGCTGTCGCGGGGGCCGCGCTGTTTCTCACGCAGCTTGGTCAGGTTCTGCAAATGCTCGGGCTTTCGTCAGCACTTCAATTTGTTATTGAAGGCATTGCGATTGCGCTCGGCATGACTTTTTCGCGAATCAATTTGGCGCAATGGAGCGGTGTGAAAATTCCGTTCGGCGCGACAGGCCAGACGCCAGCGAGCCGCTAGCGATGCGATGAGCTTGGCGGAAGCTTGGATTATCGCTTCTGGACGGGTCGTTGCACTGCGGCGTGGCGGTAACAGTTCACCAGATGATCGTTGACCATGCCGACCGCCTGCATGAACGCATAGACAATGGTCGGACCGCAGAACTTAAAGCCCCGCTGCGCAAGTTCCTTGGACATCGCCCGCGAGGTCGCGGTTTCTGCCGGAACTTGGCGAATGATGCGATAGTTATTGATCTTCGGTTTGCCGTCGACAAAATCCCAAAGCAGCTTTGAGAAGCCGGGACCATTCTCCATGGCCTTGAGCCATGTTCGGGCGGAGAGGACGGTACCTTCGATTTTCGCCCGGTTGCGGACGATGCCGGCATCCTGCATCAAACGCTCGATCTTGGCCGGACGATAACGCGCAATTTTCTCAGGCGAGAACGCGTCGAATGCGCGACGAAAGTTCTCCCGCTTCCGCAGAATCGTGATCCAGGACAGGCCGGCCTGAAAGCCGTCGAGCACAAGCTTCTCGTACAGCGCGCGATCGTCGAATTCGGGTACGCCCCATTCCTCGTCGTGATAGGCGATATAGAGCGCATCATCCCCCGGCCAGGGACAGCGAACGAGATTGGACCGTTCGCTCATTCGGCAGCTTTAACGGCGTCGGGCACCGCAAAATGCGCCCAGTTGGGCTTGAGCGGTTCTATAGGAATGCCGGCGGCAACGAGCGGCTCGCCCTCTCTCAGCGCTTCGGCCATCCGGTCGATCCGCAACAGCGCAAGGCCATGGCCGGCACTCGCCGAGCCCATGGTGCCGATTTGACGTTGGCCGGACGTGATCGGCTCGCCGGGTTGCGGGGTGGCGCCACGATAGCGGACAGGCAGGACCCGCGTGCGAGCGATACCCCGGTGCTCCATGCGAGAGACCACCTCTTGGCCGACGTAACAGCCTTTGGCGAAATCGACTCCGCCGAGCTGAGCCATGTCGGCCTCATGCGGGAAG
>DATNNI010000056.1:0-2715 GCA_035601915.1 Xanthobacteraceae bacterium | reverse complement strand
CCTTTCGGCGCTCCGCTTTCCCTTTTTCGTGGCGCATGATCTCGGTCCGAAAACCGGACGCCACTTTTCGGGATCATGCGCGCCGGAAGCCCGCCATTTAGTTGGGCTTCGGCAAATGGCCCCGCAGAGGCCGCTTCGTCTTTCTCTTCGTGACCAAAACTCGGGCGCAAAAAACTGCGCCGCGAGAACGCTTCTCCACGTCGTCATTGCCGGCAAAAGGCGCGAAGCGCCGTCTTCGCGTCAAATGATCCGGCAATCCATGCAGAAGTGAAGCGTGATCGGATTTGCCGTGAAGGGTTGCCTAGCCGCAGCTCAGCATGGACCACCGGATCAAGTCCGGTGGTGACGAGAAGGAGTCGCTGTTTGACATTGTGGATCGGACGAGCGCGGTTAGGCCGGAGGCGCGACCGACAGGCCACGAACCTTATGGCATTCGATGAGGCGGGCGACAAAGCCGGACGCTTTGACCTCTTCCACAAAGTCGCGCAGGAACGCCGCACCAGCCGTGTTTTTCCGGGGCGTGCCGATCGCCTGCTGAACCGAGGTAAACCGGCCTTCGATGATGCGCGCGCCGGGCAGCTTTTCCAGGTCCGAGAGAAGCCGCGGCCGAAGGCCGGCGAGTGCGTCGAGCTTGCCACTCACGAACTGTTGGTAGGCGCTATCGAGCGTTTCCGATCTGACCAGCTCAGCGTGCTTGATATTGCGATCGAGCCAAAGGCCGTAGGCAGCGCGACCGGTCACGGCGATCCGCACGCCGGGGGCGTCGACGTCCGCGAGTGTTTTCAGGGGAGAACCGGAAGGCAGCAGATAGGTCGCCTCGATTTCGGCGTAGGCGGGGCTAAAGGAAATCGTCTGGGCGCGCTGCGGTTCGGCGCCGATCAGCCCGATATCCCAAACGCCGCTCGTCGCCTTGTCCGCGAGCTCACCGGGCGACTTAAACGGCACATACTTCAGCGGTACGTCCAGGCGCGTGGCGATTTCGCGGGCAAGGTCAGGCGCGACCCCCTGCGGATCCCCCGCTGGGCTCGTTCCAGTCACCAGCAGAAAATTCGAAAGATTGATGCCCGCGCGCAGGACACCCGTTGGGGCAAGATCAGAGATAACGTCCGGTGACATGGCCATTTGCCTAGCTTTGTTTTGGTCGAATCGGAAGGCCGGAGTTCCTCACCTGCCCTTTCTTAATTCGTCATTGCCGGACTTGATCCGGCAATCCATGCGGCATCGATGAGTCACCATGGACCACCGGGTCAAGCCCGGTGGTGACGAGCTTAGAGAAAGGCGATTTCACCTCTCCCCGGTGGGCAGAGGCAAATTTTAAGGACGGGCGAACTATACCTACGCCGCCTTCTTGGCCTTCGCCGCAATGCCGACCAGCGCGCGCAGAATGCCGGCGGCGCCTTTCAGGCGATCCTCGGGCTTCTCCCATTCGTCGAAGAACACGACCTTCATGTCCGGCCGCACGCGCGCGCCTTCGGGATGCTTGGCGATATAGGAAATCAGCCCGTCGGGATTGACGAAAGTGTTGTCGCGGAACGAGAGCACCGCGCCTTTCGGCCCGACTTCGATCCGCTCGACATTGGTTGCGAGGCACATCGCCTTGATGGCGACCACTTGCAGCAAATACTCGACCTCGATCGGCAGCGGGCCGAAACGGTCGACCAGCTCGGCGGCAAACGCTTCGATGGCGCGATCGTCCTCGATCTCGGACAGCCGGCGGTAAAGCGCGAGCCGCACCGGCAAGTCGGCGACGTAATCCTCGGGGATCAGCACCGGCGTGCCGATGGTGATTTGCGGCGACCATTTTTCGGCGACCGGCGTGGTGATGCCGGCCTTCAGCGCCATCACCGCCTCCTCCAGCATCTCCTGATAAAGCTCGTAGCCGACTTCCTTGATGTGGCCGGATTGCTCGTCGCCGAGGAGATTGCCGGCACCGCGAATGTCGAGGTCGTGCGAGGCGAGCTGGAAGCCGGCGCCGAGCGTGTCGAGCGATTGCAGCACTTTCAGCCGGCGCTCGGCCTGCGGGGTGATTTTCCGCGCTGCCGGCAGCGTCAGCAGCGCATAAGCGCGAAGCTTTGAGCGGCCGACGCGGCCGCGGAGCTGATAGACCTGCGACAGCCCGAACATGTCGGCGCGGTGCACGATCAGCGTATTGGCGGTCGGAATGTCGAGGCCACTTTCAACAATGGAAGTGCACAGCAGCACGTCGAACTTGCCGTCGTAGAACGCCGACATCACGTCCTCGAGCACGGACGACGGCATCTGGCCGTGGGCGACGGCGACGCGCACTTCGGGCACGTTCTTGTCGAGGAACGCTTTGGTCTCGGCGAGATCCTCGATGCGCGGGCAGACGTAGAATGACTGCCCGCCGCGATAGCGCTCGCGAAGCAGCGCCTCGCGCACCACAATCGGATCGAACGGCACCACGAAAGTGCGCACCGCGAGGCGATCGACCGGCGGCGTCGCGATGATCGACATTTCGCGCACCCCCGACAGCGCCAATTGCAGGGTGCGCGGGATCGGCGTCGCGGTCAGCGTCAAGACGTGCACTTCGGCGCGCAACTGTTTGAGCTTCTCTTTGTGGGCGACGCCGAAATGCTGTTCCTCGTCGACCACAATCAGGCCGAGGTCCCGGAACTTCACGGTCTTGCCAAGCAGCGCGTGGGTGCCGACGACAATGTCGATTTGGCCCTCGGCAAGACCCTTTTTCGTGTCCGC
>DATNNI010000055.1:0-4278 GCA_035601915.1 Xanthobacteraceae bacterium | reverse complement strand
AATTCAGCGATAACGAGGTTGGAATGATAATGCCGGGATCACTGAATTTGCCGAGATAGATCGATGTTGAAACGCTCTCTCGTCTTGGGCTTGGCCGTCATGCTCTTCGGCGCTGCCGGTATCGCGGGCGCGAAGGCCGATCCGCGCGGCTTATGGCTTGCGGAGGATGGCGCGAAAGTACGTGTGAGCTCCTGCGGCGGCTCGCTCTGCGCAACCCTTGCGGAAGCCAAGTCGCGCGTGGATCCGGAAACCGGCCGCCCGTGGACCGACAAAAATAATTCCGATCCGGCGCAGCGCAATCGGCCGCTCGTTGGCGTGGCGGTGCTTCGATCGCTTCAGCCCAGTGGTCCGGGAAAGTGGTCAGGCACCCTCTACAACGTTGAGAACGGCAATACCTATGAGGGCCATCTTCTCGATGTCGGCCCCAGGACGATTCGTATCGAAGGCTGCGCGATCGGTATTTGCGGCGGCCGGAACCTGAGCCGCATCCAGTAATCCGTCACCAAAAGTCCTTGGCGCGTGGCGGCCGAAGGCGCCGGGCGGGCGAGCCTACCCTTTTTTGCTCCCGACAAATTGCAGGATCACCTCGCGCCAGTGCGGCCGCGCGCGATGCTCGGCGACGTAGACACCTTGCCAGGTGCCGAGCGCCAATTTCCCGGACATCACCGGCACATGGAGTGAAATGCCGCTGAGCATGGATTTGACATGCGCCGGCATATCGTCGGGACCTTCGACTTTGTGCACCCAGCCGGTCTCAGCCGGGGCGAGCCGCCGCAAAGCGGTGACGAGATCGGTGCGCACGTCCGGATCGGCATTCTCCTGAACGACGAGCGAAGCCGATGTATGGCGCATGAACAACAAAATCACGCCGTCCTTGGCGCCGATCTTTTCGAGGAAATGCGTCACCTCGGCCGTGATTTCGAAGAAACCCTCGCCGCTCGTCTCGACGGTAAGAGTTGCGGTGGTAATTGTCGGCGCGGACACGCTGCCGCGAACGGAGAGTTCGGTATGCACTGAAGGTCGACCGCTCAGCTCTTGTCCTTTATTTGCTTTTCCGCGCGGGCAATGACGTCGACGAGGCGATGCCACATCCGCCGAGCGAAGGCGAATACACGATCAATGTCGGGATTGTCATTCAATCCAGGCATGTGCCGGTCTTCGCTCATGGCGGGAGGTTCCGCCGTGGCGCCGGCCGGCAACGGCAGGCCGCGAGCGAGAATGTCCTTTTTCAGCGCAGCGTTTTCCCGGCGCAGCCGGGCGATCTCGTCTTCCAGGACGGCACGGTCGTCCGGCGCCGCCTGACACGCCCAGCCCACCGTGCGCTGAGTGCACAGTGAAACATCGCCGGTCTGCTTGTCGAGCCGCAAGACGCCGTCGGCCTGCTTGCTGAAGGCGTAGCGGCCGCCTTCAATGTCTGGTGTCGCGTCATCGGCGAGCGCGGGACCAAGTAAACACCAACCAATCAAAGCGCCGGCTAAAGTCTTTTCAATCATGAGGGCTCTTTCGTCCGGCCGCCGGGGGGATCCGACGCACGGGATGCGTCTCGTCATTCTAGGTAACGGCTTTGCGGCGCACAATCGAGACTCGAAAGCCGCGCGGCGAGCTTATATCTGCCATAAGTTTCAATCGCTTAGGCCGGATGAGGGTTTCACGACTTGGCGTTGACTTGGCTAAACTCAGTCAGTATGGTCCGCGCGGCTTTAAGGGGCGGGCCCGTTTCGATTGCCGCGCACGCGCGAGTGTCGAGGTCATGAGCGACAACGCGCGCGAGAACGGTAACCGCAACAAGGCGCACACCGATGAGGCCGCCCTCTCCGCGAGACTCCAGCGTCTCGGCGAAGGTTTAGGCCAGGCGCGCGAGCGCGGGGCTCTACCTTCCGGCGATGACTCTGGTGGAGACCGGGCCGCGACTGCATCCGGTTACGCCAGGGGCTTTCGCCTCTCAAGCGAACTCGTTGCGGGCGTGCTGGTCGGTGCCGGCCTCGGCTGGTTCATCGACCGCCTGTTCGGTATTTCGCCCTGGGGGTTCATTGTATTTCTTTTGCTCGGCTTCGTCGCGGGTGTGCTCAACGTGATGCGCTCCGCCGGAGTCGTCCCCGGCCCGAGATTAGACGGCGACGCGGGCAGTCGGAAATAGTTTGAACCATGACTGTCGATCCGATTCATCAATTTACGATCCAAAACTGGGCGCCAATTATCACCATTGGCCATCATCAGTTCGCGTTTACCAATTCCGCCCTATTCATGTTCATCATCGTCATTCTCGTTTCGGCGTTGTTGATCGCCGGGACCGCGCCGCGCGCGGTGGTCCCCGGGCGCCTGCAATCGATCGCCGAAATGTCCTACGAGTTCGTGGCCAATACCGTGCGCTCAACCGCCGGCAACGAAGGGATGAAATTCTTTCCCTTCGTCTTCACGCTGTTCATGTTTGTCCTGTTCGCCAACATGATCGGGCTGATCCCGTATTCCTTCACGGTCACGAGCCAGTTGATCGTGACCGCAACGCTGGCGCTCAGCGTGTTCTTCATCGTCGTGGTTTACGGCTTCTGGCGCAACGGCCTCGGCTTTCTCAAGCTGTTCGTCCCAAAAGGGGTGCCGATCTACATATTGCCGGCGATCGTGATCATCGAAGTCTTGTCGTTTATTTCGCGGCCGATCTCGCACAGCGTGCGGTTGTTCGCGAACATGCTGGCGGGTCACATCACGCTGCAGGTTTTCGCCGGCTTCATCATCATGCTCGCGGGCTTCGGCGTGGTCGGCTGGTTTGGCGCGGCGATACCGCTCCTGCTGGTCATCATGCTCACGGCGCTCGAATTTCTGGTGGCCTTCCTGCAGGCCTACGTCTTTGCCATCCTTACCTGCATCTATCTCAACGATGCGATTCACCCAGGCCATTGACAGCGCGATTGTTGCAACTCGAAAAGGAGCTTTCTCATGGATCCGACCGCCGCAAAATACATTGGAGCCGGCATTGCCTGTATCGGCATGGGCGGCGCCGGCGTCGGCGTGGGCATCATCTTCGGCAATTACCTGGCCGCGGCGCTGCGCAACCCTTCGGCAGCGCAGGGCCAGTTCGGTAACCTGATTTTCGGCTTCGCCATCACCGAAGCGCTCGGCATTTTCTCGCTGCTGATCGCGCTTCTGTTGCTGTTCGGGCTGTAAAGCCTAAGCCATCATGGCTGAGCCGACCGCGCATACCGAATCCCCCGGGGGCCACGGCGCCTTTCCGCCGTTTCAGGCGCAGCACTTTCCGTCGCAGCTGCTCTGGCTCGTCGTATCGTTCGTGCTGCTCTACGCGCTGATGTCGCGGATCGCGTTGCCGCGTATCGCGGCGATTTTCGCCGAGCGCAGCAAACGCATAGCCGACGATCTCGCCGCGGCGCAGCGCTTCAAAGAGCAGTCGGAGGCGGCGGCCGCCGCCTACCAGAAGGCGCTTGCCGAGGCGCGCAATCGCGCGCAGGCAATCGCCGCCGAGACCCGCGAACGGCAGGCAGCCGAGGCCGAAACAGCCAACAAGCGGCTTGAGGAGCAATTAAACGAGAAACTCGCGGCGGCGGACCGGTCCATCGCGGCCACGCGCGCAGCCGCGATGAGCAATGTCGGTAGTATCGCCGCGGAGACCGCGGCGGCCATTGTCGAGCGGCTGATCGGGACATCGCCGAGCCAGCAAGACGTCGCCGCGGCGCTGCGCGCCGGCAAAAATGACGCGGACTTCTGAACCGTCACGCTTAGGGTAGCCTTATGTTTGAAGCGGAAAATTTTGTTGCGCTCGGCTTTGTCATTTTTCTCGGCTTGCTCGTTTACCTCGGTGCCCATCGCCGGGTGATCGACGGCATCGATAGCCGCCAGGCGCGCATCAAGGCCGAGCTCGACGAAGCCGTGCGGCTCCGGCAGGAGGCGCAGGCGGTTCTCGCCGAATTCGAACGCAAGGGACGCGAAGCCGAAGCCGAGGCCGCCTCGATCCTCGCCGGCGCCAAGGCCGAAGCCGAACGCCTCGCCGCGGAGGCCAAAACGCGAATGGAGGATTTCGTCGTCCGCCGCACGAAGATGGCCGAGGCGAAGATCGCGCAGGCGGAGGCCCAGGCGCTGGCCGACGTACGCTCCGCCGCCGCCGACACCGCAGTCTCCGCGGCCGAGCGGATTCTGGGCGCCGCCGCCAAGGGCAAAGTCGCCGAGGATTTACTGGCCCGCGGGATCGAAGACATCAAGAAAAGATTCAATTAAGCCGCGCCGGCTGTTTCGCGGCATTGGCGCGTCCAAGCGACGTTTGGCGTGAAA
>DATNNI010000054.1:0-8096 GCA_035601915.1 Xanthobacteraceae bacterium | reverse complement strand
AACATCGCTGACACCGTCGCCGACGGTTTCGACGATGCCGGCGAATTCCGACGCCGGCGAAAACGGAAAGGGCGGCTTGTGCTGGTATTTGCCGGCAATGATCAGGAGATCGAAGAAGTTGAGCGCCGCCGCCTTGATCCGGACCACGGCTTCGCCCGGGCCTGCCGACGGCGGCGGAATGTCCCGGAGTTCGAGTTCCTCGGGAGGACCAAAATGCGTGCAGAGGATGGCTTTCATGACGCCCTTCGTTCTGGAAAGACTTAAACATCAATCATCGCGCGTGCGCTTCCTAACCACGAAACAGGAGGCGCGGGAAAGTGCGGAGCGAAGGTGCGCCAAAACGGCGCCGTGCCTTGTTCGCCGGTTTGTTCCCTCAGCGGCCGAAATGGGTTAAGATTAAATCCCTTGGGACGACCTTCCGCGCCGTGATCGCGAGGCTTGATGCCGATTTTTCGACAGTGGGGGCTTGTGCTTTCGCTATTCGCCGCCGCGGCCTTGGCCGTGCCGGCATACGCTCAGCAGCCGCCGTCCACCGACCAGTCCGCGGCGCCTCCGGCGGCCACGCCTGCGACTCCGCCGAAACCGAAAAAGCATAAGTCAGCGACGACGCCGGCAACAAATCCTCCGGCCGACGCCAGGACGACGCCCCCGGCACCGGCCTCGCCCCCGCCCGCACCCCCTGGAACGGCGACCGCCGGCGTGAAGCCGACATTGCTTGGCCAATACGGCGACTGGGGGGCTTACACGGCATCGCCCGGCGGGAAGAAAGTCTGCTTCGCCGTTGCCAAGTCGAGCGTCTCGGAGACCGATCCGCCGGGAAAGTCGCGCAATCCGCCGTATCTGTTCGTGTCGAGCCGGCCCGGAGAGAAGGTGAGCAACGAAATCTCGGTCGCCATCGGCTATCCGTTTAAGCCTGCTTCCGAAGCCACGGTTGAGATCGGATCGAATTCATTTCCGCTCTACACCCAGCAGGATGGCGCGTGGATCAAGAACGCCGGCGAAGAGGCCCATTTGGTGGATGTGATGCGGTCGGCCCAGAACGCGGTGGTCAAGGGCATGTCCGCCAAAGGCACGCACTCGACCGACACATTCTCGCTGCGCGGATTTGGCCAGGCGCTCGACCGCACCGACCAGGATTGCAAGTAGCGGCTAGCAGTCGCATTCGCGAACCGCGATGCCTATTTGAGCCGTCTAGTGCATTTCGCGTTTTCGATATTCGAACTTGAACTCGACCATGACAACGTCCTCCGCTGCGGCTGAAATCGGCATTGCCGCCGCGATTGAAAAACAGCCGATTGAGCGCTACGTCGCGCCGGCGAAGCCGTCGCTGGCCGGATTGCCGCGCGCCGCGCTTGGCGAAGCGCTTGCGGCAGCCGGAGTTGCGCCGCGGCGACTGCGCATGCGCATCCAGCAAGTCTGGCATTGGCTTTATGTTCGCGGCGTTCGCGATTTCGACGAGATGACCAGCGTGTCGAAGGAACTGCGCGCCGAACTGGCACGCCGCTTCACGCTAAACCGTCCCGACATCGCCGCCGAGCAAATTTCCAGCGACGGCACCCGCAAGTGGCTCATTGCGCTGCCGGGAGAAGTCGCCGGCCGGCCGCACGAAGTCGAATGCGTCTACATTCCCGAAACCGATCGCGGCACGCTGTGCATTTCAAGTCAGGTCGGCTGCACGCTCAATTGCACGTTCTGTCACACCGGCACGCAGCGCCTGGTGCGCAATCTGACCGCGGCGGAAATCGCCGCGCAGGTGGTTATCGCCCGCGACCAGCTCGGCGATTGGACGCGGACCGATGAAGCGGCGGGCGAAAGGAAGCGGCTCGTCTCCAACGTGGTGATGATGGGAATGGGCGAGCCGCTCTACAATCTCGACGCCGTTCGCGACGGCCTCAATGTGGTCGCCGACGGCGACGGCCTGAGCTTGTCCAAGCGCCGGATCACGCTGTCGACGTCAGGGGTGGTGCCGAATATTGCACGGGCCGGAACGGAGATCGGCGTCATGCTCGCGGTATCGCTCCATGCCGTCACCGACGAACTGCGCAACGAGCTGGTGCCGCTCAACCGCAAATATCCGCTGCGCGAATTGCTGGACGCTTGCCGAAATTACCCGGGACTTTCCAATGCCCGGCGCATCACCTTCGAATATGTCATGCTCAGGGGCATCAATGACTCGCTCGCGGAAGCGCGCGCGCTGGTGCGGCTGCTCAAGAACATACCCGCCAAGATCAACCTCATTCCGTTCAATCCCTGGCCGGGCACCAAGTACGAATGCTCCGACTGGGAGCAAATCGAAAAATTCTCCGAAGTGGTGTTCAACGCCGGCTATGCCTCGCCGGTGCGCACCCCGCGCGGACGCGACATCCTCGCCGCGTGCGGCCAGCTCAAGAGCGCGACCGAAAAACTCTCTGCCCGCGAACGGCTGGCGCTGCGCGCCATGGCGATGACGGATTGAGCTTGATCATGAGCGTTCGGTGCGGTCCGCGCTTCGCTGTGATCGGCTTTCGTGTCTCGATGACCCGCGCATGAACCGGACCGGGCTCGCGATCACGTTCATCGTCGGCGCCGTGGTCGGCGTTGTGTTCGGCGTCTATCCGCAGCTCGATATCGCCATCGCGGCGTGGTTCTACGATCCGGTGACGCATGGCTTTGTCGGCAAGGGCGAATCGATAGTCCAAGTGCGCGACGCTGCGACCTACTTCATCGCGGCGCTTGTTGCGCCGGCGGTCGTCGCCATCCTCGGCAAGCTTGTCATGCCGAAACGCCGCATGCTCATTCCCGGCCGCGCCGCGCTGTTTCTGAGCGTGTCGCTGGCGCTCGGCCCGTTCCTTATCGCCAATGTTGGCCTCAAGAACGTTTGGGGGCGGATGCGGCCGATCGACATCGTTGAATTTGGCGGGACCGACCGATTCACTCCGTGGTGGGACGCGAGCGGACCGTGCCCCGAAAATTGCTCGTTCGTCGGCGGCGAAGCGGCGACCGCGTTCTGGACGCTCGCGCCGGCGGCACTGACGCCGCCGCAATGGCGGCCGCTCGCCTATGGCGCGGCGCTTGCCTTCGGCTCCGGCATTGGCGTGCTGCGCATGGCCGCCGGCGGGCATTTCTTCACTGACATCGTCTTCGCCGGCGTTTTCATGTTCGTCGTGGTATGGACGCTCTACAGCGCGATCTACCGCTGGCGGCGAACCCGGCTCACCAACGAGGAAGTCGAAGGCCCGCTTGAACGGTCCGGCAACGCGATGCGCGGGTGGCTGAGCGGCCGGAAGCGGCAAAGCTCCTAAATCCAACCGTGGCGACCCCGGACCGGTAACCGTGAACTTGCGTCGCTCTTGCGCCCGCCTATAGTCCGCGCGCATTTCGAATAAATTTGGCGCAGGCAGGATTTTCGATGCCCAAAGGCGATGTCAAAAAAGTCGTGCTCGCCTATTCCGGCGGCCTCGACACCTCGATCATCTTGAAGTGGCTGCAGACCACCTATGGCTGCGAGGTGGTGACCTTCACTGCCGATCTCGGCCAGGGCGAAGAGCTCGAGCCGGCGCGGGCGAAAGCGCTGACGCTCGGCATCAAGCCGGAGAACATTTTCATCGAGGATTTGCGCGAAGAATTCGTGCGCGACTACGTGTTTCCGATGTTCCGCGCCAACGCGCTCTACGAAGGCCAGTATCTTCTCGGCACCTCGATCGCGCGGCCGCTGATTGCCAAGAAGCAGATCGAGATCGCGGAGAAGGTCGGCGCCGACGCCGTCGCCCATGGCGCTACCGGCAAAGGCAACGATCAGGTGCGGTTCGAACTGTCCTATTACGCGCTCAAGCCGGACGTGAAGGTAATCGCGCCGTGGCGCGAATGGCAATTCCGTTCGCGCGAGGCGTTGCTCGAATTCGCCGAGAAGAACCAGATTCCGATCGCCAGGGACAAGCGCGGCGAAGCGCCGTTTTCGACCGACGCCAATCTCCTGCACACCTCATCGGAAGGCAAAGTACTGGAAGACCCCGGCAAAGAGGTGCCGGATTACGTCTATTCGCGCACCGACGATCCGGCGCACGCGCCCGACAAGCCGGGTTATCTGATTATCGACTTCGAGCGCGGCGATCCGGTCGCCGTCGACGGCAAGACGCTGTCGCCGGCGAAACTTCTGGCCGAGTTGAACACGCTCGGCAAGACGCACGGCGTCGGCCGGCTCGATCTGGTCGAGAACCGTTTTGTCGGCATGAAGTCGCGCGGCATGTATGAGACGCCGGGCGGCACCATTCTGCTCGCCGCGCATCGCGGTATCGAGCAGATCACGCTCGACCGCGGCGCCGCACACCTCAAAGACGAGTTGATGCCGAAATACGCTGAGCTGATTTATTACGGCTTCTGGTTCTCGCCGGAGCGCGAGATGCTGCAAGCGGCGATCGACAAGAGCCAGGAATTCGTCAGCGGCCGGGTGCGGCTCAAGCTCTACAAAGGAAATGTCGGCGTGGTCGGACGCGAGAGCAAATATTCGCTCTACGATCAGGACCTGGTCACGTTCGAGGAAGGCAAGGTCGCTTACGACCAGCGCGACGCTGAAGGCTTTATCCGGCTCAATGCGCTGCGCCTGCGCACGCTCGGTCAGCGAAGGCGCAAGCTCAAACTGTAAGGGCGCTCACGCCGCGCCGCGTATTTCCGGCACGACTTGGCCGTAATTGAGAACCGCGACCAGTGCCACGCCGCCGATAATATTGCCGATAAGCGTCGGCACGAAAAACCCAAGGAAAAAGTCGCGGGTTGACGCTGCGCCAACTTGCAGCAAAAACGCGGCGTCGACGGTGCCGGCGACGATGTGTGGAAAGCCGCACAGCCCGATGATGTAGGTGATGAGGATAATCACCAAGAGCGACGCCGATTGGGCCGTCGGCAACAACCAAACCATCAAGGCTATGAGCCAGCCGGCAAACACGGCGCGCACCATGGTGATCCCGAAGGTGCTCTCGATCAGATGGCGCGCGTCGGCGGCAAATGCAGCGGTGACCGTAGCGTCAAAGGCGTGGGTGTGAACAATCGCGGCGGCGAACAGAAACCCGCCGCATACATTGGCCGCCAGCACGATCAGCCAAAGCGTCAACACCTTGCGGAGCGTCGGCAGATCGCGATTGTGCAGAAGCGGCAGGATCGGCGTCAGAGTGTTCTCGGTAAAGAGCTGCTGACGCCCGAGCACGACAATCACAAAACCGGCGGTATAACCGAACGGGACGATAGCCTTGGCGACGGCGCCTTCGGGAATGATGGCGTGCAGCTCGCCCTGCAGCACCATGGAAAAGCCGATGGAAAGGCCGGCCGCAAGCCCTGAAAGCCCGAGCGCCCACCATGTGCGCTCCAACTCGCTTTCGCCTTCGGCTCGGATGGTCTCGTGAATAAGCGCGGCGTTCGGCCGGCTTTGTGCATCGATCTCGCGCTTTTGCTTGCGCGACAGGTTGTCGAGTTTTCCCGCGGGGTTGAAGCTTTCACCCGCCTCTGCCGGGTCCGACCGGTGCTCTTTGTGTAACGGACGCTTTGTCATGACATCAGCCGCCAAGGCTGCCGCTGCAACGGCCGGCAAATGTCAGCGGCGAAGCACGTCTCATTGACACGCGACTTAGACACGCAATTTGGACGCGCGACTTTGAAATTCAGTTCGCCTGGAGCCAACTCACCGGACGGCGGCGGCGGCCGAGATGGATGGTTCGCGCCGACGTGTCCTTAAGCTTGGGCAGATCGCTTCCCGGCGTGCCCGGGAAATAATCCGGCTCGGAGCCGGGACCTTTGGGATCGATCGGCTCGTCAACCGGATAAGGCGAGCGCGGCCCTTTCGGACCAAGCTCGGGATCCTCAAGCGGCTGCTTTGGCTTTTCCTGACTGATGATTTGCGTCATCGCATCGCAACCTTTCGGTTCTCGCCCATATTCGGCCGTGTACCGGTCAGCGCGGGTCGCCCGCGCGAGGCGGCATCTGAATAAGCGTTCAGGACAGTGAATCGTTCCCACGGCTCTTGTGGGGCATTTTCGTCAAATTCGAAATGTGCTTTGCGGCTTTCGCGGCGACCCTTCCCTTCTCCCCTTGCGGGAGAGGGTGCCTACACCTGCCGCTCGACCATCATGCGCTTGATGTCGGCGATGGCCTTGGCCGGGTTGAGATGCTTGGGGCAGGCCTTGGCGCAGTTCATGATGGTGTGGCAGCGATAAAGCCGGAACGGGTCCTCGAGGTCGTCGAGCCGTTCACCGGTCGCCTCGTCGCGCGAGTCGGAAATCCAGCGATAGGCCTGCAACAAAGCCGCCGGGCCGAGAAAGCGCTCCGAATTCCACCAGTAGCTCGGACACGCGGTGGAGCAGCAGGCGCAGAGGATGCATTCGTAAAGTCCGTCAAGCTTCGCCCGATCGTCATGGGTTTGCTTCCATTCCTTCTGCGGCGTCGGCGACACGGTGCGCAGCCACGGCTCGATCGAGGCGTGCTGGGCGTAGAAATTGGTCAGGTCGGGCACGAGATCCTTGACCACCGGCAGATGCGGCAACGGATAGAGGCGGACCGCACCATTCACGTCGCTCATCGCCTTGGTGCAGGCCAGCGTGTTGGTGCCGTCGATATTCATCGAGCATGAGCCGCAAATGCCTTCGCGGCAGGAGCGGCGGAAAGTCAGCGTCGCGTCGACGTTGTTCTTGATCCAGATCAACGCGTCGAGAACCATCGGCCCGCAGTCGCCGGTATCGACGTAATAAGTATCAACCTGCGGGTTGCGCCCGTCGTCGGGACTCCAGCGATAAACTCGGAACTCGCGTTCCGCTTTGGCTTTCGCCGCATGCGGCCAGGTCTTGCCTTGGCCGATCTTGGAATTTTTGGGAAGCGAAAATTGGACCATTGCAACCTCAATACACCCGCGCCTTGGGCTCGATATAGGCGACGTCGTTGGTGAGCGTGTAAGTGTGGACCGGGCGGTAGTCGATGGTGACCTTGCCGCTCGCCGGATCGAGCCACGACAATGTGTGTTTCATCCAGTTCTTGTCGTCGCGCTCGGGGAAATCCTCGCGGGCGTGCGCGCCGCGGCTTTCGGTGCGATTGACGGCGGAATCGACCGTCACCACCGCCTGCTCGATCAGGTTGATGAATTCGAGCGTTTCGACCAGGTCCGAGTTCCAGATCAGCGAACGGTCGCTGACGTGGATGTCGCGGGCGCCCTCGAACACTTCGTGAATGAGCTTCGAGCCTTCGGCCAGCACCTCGCCGGTGCGGAACACGGCGCAATTCGTCTGCATCACGTGCTGCATCTTGGCACGGAGCTGCGCGGTCGGCGTGCCGCCCGAAGCGTTGCGGTACTTGTCGAGCCGCGACAGCGACCGCTCGGCGGAATCCTTCGGCAGCTCCGGCTGCTTGTCGCCGGGGGTGAGGATCTCGGCGCACCGTAGCGCAGCGGCGCGGCCGAACACCACGAGATCGATCAGCGAATTGGAGCCGAGCCGGTTGGCGCCGTGGACCGAGACGCACGCCGCTTCGCCGAGCGCCATCATGCCCGGAATGATGTGGTCGGAATTGCCGTCTTGCTTGGTCAGCGCCTCGCCGTGATAGTTCGTGGCGATGCCGCCCATATTGTAGTGCACCGTCGGCACAATCGGCACCGGTTCGCGCGCCAGATCGACACCGGCAAAAATCCGCGCCGATTCGGTGATGCCTGGCAAACGCTCGGCGAGGATTTGTGGATCGAGATGGTCGAGGTGCAGGAAGATGTGGTCCCTCTTCGGCCCGACGCCGCGCCCCTCGCGGATCTCGATGGTCATGGCGCGGGAGACGACATCACGCGAGGCGAGGTCCTTGGCTGAAGGCGCATAACGCTCCATGAAGCGCTCGCCTTCGGAATTGACCAAATAGGCGCCCTCGCCGCGGGCGCCTTCGGTGATGAGCACGCCGGCGCCATAGACGCCGGTCGGATGAAACTGCACGAACTCCATGTCTTCCAGCGGCAGGCCGGCACGCAGCACCATGGCATTGCCGTCGCCGGTCTGGGTGTGAGCGCCGGTGCAGGAAGCATAGGCGCGGCCATAGCCGCCAGTGGCCAGGATCACCCGATGGGCGCGGAAACGGTGGATGGTGCCGTCATCCAGATTCCA
>DATNNI010000053.1:0-2633 GCA_035601915.1 Xanthobacteraceae bacterium | reverse complement strand
GCGTGAGCCGCTCTCGGTAAAGCGCCGGGTCGGGTATCTGCCCGATGCGGTCGGCTTTTACGATCAGCTCACGGCTGCGGACAACCTTCGTTATACCGCGCGGCTGATCGGATTTAAGAAGACGGAGCGAGAAGAGAAGATCGCCGGCGCGCTTGACCGCGTCGGGCTTTCTGAATTCGCCGACAAGCCCGTGAGCACATTCTCCCGCGGCATGCGGCAACGGCTCGGGCTTGCCGAAATCCTGATGAAGGGCGCGCAGATCGCCATCCTCGATGAACCGACATCGGGGCTCGATCCCCATGCGACCTCTGAACTGCTCGCCATCATCCGCGCCTTCAAGGCGGAGGGCGTCTCGGTGCTGCTTTCATCGCATTTGCTCGAGCGGGTGCAGAGCGTGTGCGATCGGGTTGCGCTTTTCACCGGCGGGCGGATTGCGCTGATGGGATCGGTCGCCGAACTCGGCCGTGAAATTCTCGGCGGCGGCTTCGTCGTCGACATCGAGGCCGACGGCGCCGGACTTGCCGAGCGGCTTGCGCTTATACCCGGAGTGAGCGGCGTCGAGCGGACCGGCATCAGCAAGCTGCGTCTGCACGCCGATCGCGATGTTCGGCCGGAAGCCGCAGTCGAAGTGGTCGCCTCGCAGGGACGCCTGCGATACCTCGGCGTACAGGAGCCGAGCCTCGACGCCATCTATAACCGCTATTTCGAAACTAGACCCAATGAAGAGTTGACGATGAAAGACGGAGCGCGTGATGCGGCGTGAAGGCTCCGCTTTTCAAGGTGTCGGCGTTGTGGTGCTCAAGGAGCTGTCGGACCACCTGACCAGCGTGCGCATGCGCGTGCTGGAATGGCTGGTGGTGCTGGTTGCACTTGCCGCGCTTTACGGGGCCATCCAGCAGATCAAAGACACCACTGCCGAGGACCCGTTCCTGTTCCTTCGCCTGTTCACTACATCGCGCGATCCGCTGCCGTCGTTCGTGTCCTTTATCTCTTTTCTTGTACCGTTGATGGCGATCGGCCTGGGCTTTGACGCGGTGAACGGCGAATACACCCGCCGCACCTTGTCGCGAATTCTCTCCCAGCCGATCTATCGCGATGCTTTGCTGTTCGGGAAGTTCCTTGCCGGCGTTGCTACACTTGCGGTCAGCCTGATCGCGCTGTGGCTTCTGGTGATTGGGTTGGGACTTCTACTGATCGGCGTCCCGCCTGGAGCCGAGGAGGTCGGCCGCTGTGTTCTGTTTCTCGTAGTGACCATCATCTATGCCGGGGTGTGGCTTGCGGTCGCCCTTTTGTTCTCGATCGTGTTCCGCTCCGCCGCCACGGCGGCGCTCGTCACGCTGGGTATTTGGCTGGTCATCACTTTCATATGGCCGGTGCTGGCCGGGGCGATCGCCCAGGCGATCGTACCCATCGACCCGCGCTACGCGGCGCTTGGATTGCAAACTCCGGGAACGGCGGAAGCCGAACACATCTTGGCGCGGCTCTCGCCGTCGACGCTATTTGCCGAGACGGTGGTGGCGATCCTCGATCCGACTACGCGATCGCTTGGCCCAATTTATTTGAGCCAGATGCAGGGCGCCGTGCTCGGAGCGCCGCTGCCAATCGGCGAAAGCATTCTGATCGCCTGGCCGCAAACGGTGGGCATGATTGCGAGCGCCATTGTGCTGTTTGTGATTGGCTACGTGATCTTTCAGCGCCAGGAAGTCCGCGCGTAAGCCTCGAAATTCGCCCGCACCAGAACGAGGGCGGCTCTGGAGCCGCCGTCGTTGCTTTTTGGGCGGGAGGCGGGTCGATGCGCACTTCGGTGCGCGGGATAACCGTCCCCCCCGCCACATTTCCGTGTGATAACGTACGGGTGGATGCGCGCTGGATCCCATCAGGCAGTATGCGAATCTGACTATTTTTTCGCTTCCGAGACACAGAAGCGAGTTTAATCGACGAGAGAACTTGTGCGCGATTTCAAATCGACTGTCGAAAGCTCTTCGCCGGAGTTCCGCGCCAATGAAGCCGCCATGCGCGCGCTCGTTGCCGAATTGCACGAACGCCGCGCCCGGGCCGCTGCCGGCGGCTCGGCACACGCCCGCGAGCGTCACGTTTCACGCGGAAAACTGCTGCCGCGCGACCGGGTGATGACGCTCATCGACGCAGGCGCGCCGTTCCTTGAATTCTCGCCGCTCGCGGCCGATGGCATGTACGAGGACCAAATTGCCGGCGCCGGCATCATCACCGGGATCGGGCGCGTATCCGGCCGCGAGTGCGTGATCGTCTGCAACGACTCGACGATTAAAGGCGGCACTTACTATCCGATGACGGTGAAGAAGCACCTGCGCGCGCAGGAGATCGCGCGCGAGAACCTGTTGCCGTGCATTTATCTCGTTGATTCCGGCGGCGCCAACCTGCCGCATTGGACCGACGTGTTTCCCGACCGCGAACATTTCGGCCGCATTTTTTACAATCAGGCGACTTTGTCGGCGGTGGGCGTCGCGCAAATCGCGGTAGTCATGGGCTCGTGCACCGCGGGCGGCGCTTATGTGCCGGCGATGTCGGACGAGACTATCATCGTGCGCAACCAGGGAACCATTTTTCTGGGCGGTCCGCCTTTGGTGAAGGCGGCGACCGGCGAAGTTGTTTCG
>DATNNI010000052.1:0-2157 GCA_035601915.1 Xanthobacteraceae bacterium | reverse complement strand
GCGGGGTCCGATCGGAGAATCGAGCGCGACATTCGCTCCGGCTGCGGGCCTTGCAGGTCGGCCGGGGTGCGTGGCGCCGGGCCCGAATCGCCGACGCGCTCGCATGATCGGGCACCCGCGCGGCGATCGAGCTCTCCAAGGTGGTTGCACGATGGCCGCCAGCCGACGTAGGTAGTCGGCTGGATACGGGCATCGTTCGCCGCATCGGAAGAAGGGAAGGAAAATGCGCTTTTCAGTGCTGCTCGCTGGATTGGCTACATCGTTTGCTTTCTCGGGTCCGGTGCTGGCCGACAGTCAAAGCGATCTTGACCAGTGCAAGTTTGTCGGGGCCATCAGCAAGGCCGATCAAGGCATCGCGGCATGCGACCGCATCATCAGCGATGCCAAGCTGACGGGACCAGGCCGCGCCGTCGCATTCAGCAATCGCTGCGGATGGTGGTGGGCCAAAAACGATCCGGATCGCGCGCTGTCGGATTGCAACGAAGCCATCAAGGTCGATCGCACCTATGCGCCAGCCTTCATGAACCGCGGCAACGCCTATCTGAGCAAGGCCGATTATGAACACGCCTTCGGTGACTTCAGCGAGGCGATCCGGCTCGATCCCAAAAGCGCCTGGGCTTACAGCGCACGGGGGGGCGTCTACAGGCACAATGGTGACCTCGACCACGCGCTGGCTGATCTCAACACGGCGATCCAGCTCGACCCTAACTATGCCGTCGCTCATTTCTTCCGGGGCGATCTGTACAAGCACATGGGCGACGTCGACCGCGCCATGGTCGACTTGAACGAGTCGATCCGGCTCGACCCCAATTCCGCCAAGGCCTATGTCAGTCGGGGCACCATTTCCTACAGCAAGGGCGAGAACCCCGCTGCTATTTCTGACTTCGGCAAAGCGATTAAGCTCGACCCCGACGACACTTCAGCTTACTTCAACCGGGGGGTCGCCTACTTTCTCCTTGGCGGGCATATCGCGGACGCCGAAGCCGATTTCAAGAAGGCAAACGAGCTCAGCCCGAAGGATCCCTACATAGCGCTATGGCTCGATCTCACGGAGCGGCGCAACGGAGTCCCGAGCCGCTTGGCCGAAACTGCAAAGCAACTGGACATGACGGCGTGGCCCGCGCCGGTTATCCGGCAATTCCTGGGCGGATCGAGCCCCGCCCAAACAATCGCCGCCGCCTCCGACGAGGATCCGAAGAAGCGGCTGGGGCAAACCTGCGAAGCCAATTTTTACAGCGGCGAATTGGCGCTGCTCAACAAGAAGACCAAGCCGGAAGCCCTGCGCCTGCTCAAGCTCGCGGCCGACGATTGCCCGCTGGGCTTCATCGAATCGACGGCCGCGATAGCGGAACTCATCCTCAACCGCTAGGATCGCCCAAGCGCCGGGATTGCCCCCCGATATCAAACCGCCGCCTTCCCTCAAAAAGGCGGCTTGCGGCACGCCACCGCGTCGGGCATATCGTTGTGTTACAGGAGATGTGGCCGAGCGGCTGAAGGCACTCGTTTGCTAAATGAGCATACCTTGAAAAGGGTATCGAGGGTTCGAATCCCTCCGTCTCCGCCATATCCATTTGAAATAATTGAAGAACTTCTAACGCCCCTCGCCCACGCTCGCACCACGAAACGGTTGCCGGGCGCGGGCCTTTGTCGTGAGCTCCCCTCGGCCGGCGACTGCAACGGCGGCAGCGCGTGCAGAGGCTAAGGTACGCCGGGCAAGAGCGTGTTATAGGTCGGGAAGATAGGGGGGAGCATCCCATGAAGGTTTTCCGCATAGTGGCTGTTATTGCGCTGCTGACGGCGCCGGCTCACGCGCAAACCTTGATACAGAGCTTTGACCCCGAGAAGACGCCCCAGCAGAAGGCCGACGACGAGCTAAGGGCAAAGTTCTCCAAGGAAAAGGACGCGCCTAAGAAGACACCGGAAACTAGCCCCAGGACATCCGCCGACCCATGGGGCAATGTGCGTGGCGGAGATGGGGCCAAGAGCTCTGCTTCCAAGAGCTCTGCTTCCAAGAGCTCTGCTTCCAAGGCCCCTGCTTCCAAGGCCTCCGGTTCCACGAACTCCAATCCCGAGACGGCCACCTCGGTAAAGCCGCGGAGCAAAACCGGCACCGACGCAGACTGAACATCTCGAATTGAGGATGTCTTGTTGTGCCCA
>DATNNI010000051.1:0-2499 GCA_035601915.1 Xanthobacteraceae bacterium | reverse complement strand
TGCGGCCGCTCATTTTCGCCAGCCTCCAGCCGGAACTCGCCGAAGCCAAGGGCGTCCCGCTGAACTTCCTCTCCATCGCCTTTTTGGTGATTGTCGCGCTGGCGGTCTCGGAAAGCGCCCAAATTGTCGGCATCTTGCTGGTGTTTGCCCTAATGGTGGGGCCGCCGGCGACTGCACAGCGGCTGGTGACCGGGCTCTGGAGTGGAGTGGCGCTTTCGGCGGTGCTGGCGCTCGCCGAAGCCTGGCTCGGGCTCGTCATCGCCTACCACACGGATTGGCCCGTCAGTTTCTGCATCGCCACGCTGAGCGCGTTAGGCTATTTCCTCGCTAGCGGCATCGCGTTGTCGCGGCAGGAGGCTAGGTGATGAGTTCCGAGAAGGCGCGTGCCGTTTGCGTTGGTGAGGTCCGGATCGAATTGGCCCGCGGGGCGGACGGGAGGTTTGCGCTTTCGTGCGGTGGCGACACCTTTAATACGGCCGTCTATCTCGCGCGCGCCGGCCTTGATGTCGCGTTCGCGACCGCGCTCGGTGACGATCCCTATTCCGACAGCATTGTCGCGCTGGCGTCGGCCGAAGGTGTTTCCTCCAAGCTCATCTTCCGCGTGCCCGGAAAACTGCCGCCGCTCTGTCTGGTTGAAAGTGGTCAGGGCGGGGAGCGCGTCGTTCGTTACTGGGGCGAGGAGGCGCCTGCGCGCGAGTTGTTTGAGCGGCCTGACTGGATGCTGGTGGCGCAGGAGATGGTGGCGGCGCGGCTCATCTATTTCTCCGGCATCACGCTCTCACTCTATTCGAACAACGGCGTTGGGCGATTCCTGGCGCTCTTGGAAGCGGCACGGCAGCAAGGGGCCAAAGTGGCTTTCGACGGGAATTTCCGCCCGCGCGGCTGGAAAGGCGATTTGAGCCGCACGCGCGCCGTGTTCATGGAAGCGCTGAAGCGGGTCGATATCGCGCTTCCGACCTTCGATGACGAAGCGGTGCTGTGGGGCGATCCCAGTCCGGAAACGACGGTCGCGCGGCTGCAAGCCTTCGGCATCGGTGAGATCGTCGTCAAGAACGGGCCCAACAGCGCACTGGTTGCTACCGCGGGCGCCCAGCAATTCGTCCCGGTCCCCGAAGTCATGGTGCCGGTCGATCCCACCGCGGCCGGCGACGGTTTCAACGCCGGATATTTGGCGGCGCGGCTTACCGGCGCGGCGATGGCCGAAGCGGCGGCCGCCGCGCACCGTCTGGCGGGCGATGTCATCCGGCATCCCGGTGCGCTTGTTCCGCGCGCAGATGCCGCGATGCATTGAGTGCGATGAGGCGAGTGGGTTGCGGAGCGGCAAAACTTGGAACACAGTCCTGACAATAGGCCGCCGCAAAAAAGCAACCACAGTTGCTACTGTCTTCCGTCGTCTGACGCCGCCGGCTGGGAGGGACAAATCATGCAACGCCTTGCCATCGCGCTCGCCGCCATTCTTTCCCTTGCACTCGCAAAGCCTGCGCTCGCCGACGAGCCGATTATCATCAAATTCAGCCATGTCGTCACGCCTGATGCGCCGAAGGGCAAGGCGGCCGTGCTGTTCAAGGAGCTCGCCGAAAAATACACCAACGGCCGCGTCAAGGTCGAAATCTATCCGAACTCATCACTCTACAAAGACAAGGAAGAGCTTGAGGCGTTGCAGCTCGGATCGGTGCAATTGCTGGCGCCGTCGATCTCCAAATTTGGCCCGCTCGGAGTCAAGGAATTCGACATTTTCGACTTGCCGTTTCTGATGAGCGACGACGCGCATGCGCGGCAGATGATGGCGAGCCCGATGATGGCCGATCTCAACGGCAAGCTTGAAGCCAAGGGCGTTTGGCCGCTCGCTTATTGGGATAACGGCGCTCTCGTCTTCACCGCCAACCGGCCACTGATCATGCCGGAAGATTTCCGCGGCCTGAAAATGCGCATCCAGGGCAGCAAGGTCCTCGATGCGATCTCGCGCGAGCTTGGCGCGTTGCCGCAAATCTTGCCGTTTTCCGCCGTCTACCAGTCGCTGCAGACCGGTGTCGTCGACGGCGAAGACAATGTGCCGTCCAACATACTGACGCAAAGGTTTTACGAGGTGCAAAAGAACCTCACCGTCTCGCTTCACGGCCGGCTTACCTATGCCCTCATCACCAACAAAAGCTTCTGGCATTCACTGCCCCCGGACGTCCGTTCCCAGCTCGACCGCGCCGTCAAGGAAAGCACGGTTTTCTTCGATGACGCGGCGGCCAAGGACAATGCCGATGCGCTGGAGAAGATCAAAGCCTCCGGAAAAACCGAGGTGCATGTTTTGACCGATGCCGAGAGGAAGGCGTGGATCGCCAAGCTGATGCCGGTCCACACCGAGATGCAAGGCCGGTTCGGCAAGGAGTTCATCGAGCGGGTCTACAAGGCATCCGGATTCACCCCACCGCAATCGTAGCTCGATCCCGCAGCCCGTGGGATTGAGTACGAGACATGCGGCTCCTCAACCTTTTTCTTGACCGGCTC
>DATNNI010000050.1:0-2911 GCA_035601915.1 Xanthobacteraceae bacterium | reverse complement strand
AGGCCGATGGTGAATGCATTAAACGAAAAGAGCACGGCAAAGCCGACAAGCGCCTGCGCGACCAGAAAAACGCCGGCGGAAAACACGCTGACCTGGCCTGAGGGAATTGGGCGCGAGCGGGTCCTCTCGACGCTGGCGTCGAGGTCGCGATCGACAATGTCATTGTAGGTGCAGCCGGCGCCGCGCATGGCGAAAGCGCCGACGAAAAACAACGCGAGCTGCACGACACTTGGTGTGCTTTGCGCGGCGATGGCCGCAAGGGCGCAGGACCACCAGCACGGCAGCAGCAAAAGCCAGGAGCCGATCGGCCGGTCAAGCCGGGCAAGCCGCAGATAAGGACGCGACCAGGCTGGGGCCGTTGTATCGACCCAATTTCCCGTCGCGTCGGCGACCGAGCCGGCCGGCCCGTTCATTTCGCCAGCGGATTGCCGGAAAGGGAGTCGAGTGTGCCGCGGCCGGTTTTAGTGTTTTCGCGTGTGTCCACCGAGGGCGTGGCGATGGCGTCGCTGAGCGAAGGCGGTCGAGGTTTCGCCACTGGAGCCTCAGTGCAGGCGGCGGTGCGGAATTTCAGGGTGTGCTCGTGATTTTGCTTGGCTGTCGAGATTGCCTCGTCGGGAATATTGCACCAGGTCTTATTGTCCTCGAGGAACTTCAAAACCGTCCCTTCGGCGGTATAAAACCGTTGCACCAGCGAGCAAACGTCTTTGCGCTCGACCTTTTTTTCGATCGCCGTGCGCACCGCCAGAGCCTTCTCCTGCGCCTCGTTGCGTAACTGGACGAACGCCGTGCACTGCGGGGGCGCCGTTTGTGCCCATGCCGCGCCGGAGGCGACGGCGCCTAGCGCGGCCATAACCGTTGTCGCAACGCCCCATCTCATCCTGCGCATTCTTCGGTTCCACTCACTCAAGGTACTGCCCATTGTCTTGGCCACTAAATCTTGGGCATTTAACAGGCCCGCTGATTTCGGCGATAAGGCGGCAAGGGCGCCGCGAGTCGCCGCCGACGGCCCAATGTTGCGCTAATTGCTTATAATTTCCTATGCCTCGATACGACTTTCGTGCTCCGCGACTTTTCGTCAGGGCGCCGCTTGCGGCCGGCGCCATGGTTCCGCTTGAGAAGCCCCAGGCCCATTACCTCGGCACCGTGCTGCGGCTAAAGGCTGGCGAGCGTGTTCTCGTGTTCAACGGCCGCGAGGGCGAATGGAGCGCTACGCTCCAACAACCGCAAAAGCGGACGGCCGCCCTCCTGATTGAGGAAAATACCCGCCCCCAAGCCGCGCCGGCGGATTTGCATTACCTGTTCGCGCCCATCAAGGCCGGGCGGCTCGATTACATGGTTCAAAAGGCCGTCGAAATGGGGGTGTCGCTGCTGCAGCCGGTGCTCACCCAGCACGGACAGGTCGCGCGTGTCAGCTCCGAACGCATGCTCGCCAACGCCATCGAAGCTGCGGAACAATGTGGCTTGCTTTCATTGCCTGAAATAAAGCCGCCCCTTCCCTTGACGGAAGTCCTCGCCGGTTGGAATCCAGAGCGGCGGTTGGTTTTTTGCGACGAGGATGCCGAAGTGCGAAGCCCGGTCGAGGCTTTGGCCGATTTAGCCACCGCGCCGCTCGCCTTGCTGATAGGCCCCGAGGGCGGCTTCAGCGCCGAGGAACGCGCCTTGTTGCTCAAGCGCCCGAACATCGTGCGGCTGTCGCTCGGACCGCGAATCCTGCGCGCCGATACCGCCGCGGTAGCGGCACTCGCCGTCATCCAGGCCGCCGCTGGGGATTGGCGTAGAAGCTAGCGCAAAAGCAAGTGCAGAAAACTAGTGCAAAGATTAGTGGATGACGCCGGGACGATCCATGCAGACGAATGTGACGTAATCGCCGTATCGCGGATGCACGCTCGTCACGTGCGACAGACGGTGCCAACGCGCACAATGTTCCGCTGCCATCTGGCGGTATACGCCTCTGACCTCAGGCGAATACGGAAGAATTCCGCCGGTGTCGTTGCCCCAAACCCATTCGTGGCCGAACCACGGACCGGGACCTTGCAGGCCGGCGAGTGCAAGGCCGCCTGCGCAGGTGCTCAAAACCGCGACGAGCACCAAGGTGATCAAGCCGTTCCTCAGCATAGCCCGCAGTCTCCGCTAAATGACAGTAATCTTAGAGGCAACGCGCAGCAATGGAAAGCACGGGAGCGTCACAAGATCGAATAGGCGCTGGCCACCATGCCGACCGGCCGCTGCTCGGCGGCGTCGAGCATCATGACCCGCCCAAAGCTCGTATTGCGCCCGATGCGCACCACACGCGCATCGGCGATGACGTCGAACGTTGCCGGCCGCAGGAAATGCGTGGTTTGGTCGAGCGTGGTCATCGCGCGGTAGCCGTTCCACGCCGCTGAACAAGCGATGACCATCGCACTGTCGGCCAGCGCCATCAGCGCCTGACTGCAAACGGCCTCGCCGTCGGCGCAGATGATTTTGGAAAAGGGCAGCCGGACCACCGCCCCCGGCTGCCAGTCCGGCAACGCGCCGACCGGGCGGACGGCTTCGACGCTTTCCACCGAAAGCGCCAGGTCATGCACCCAGGAGGGGAAAACCGTGGTTATCAAGCGTCCCGCGGCCTGGACGCCAAATGCCGGCTCGTTTGTTACGAGCTGATGCACCTCGCCCATGTCCAATTCCCCCGCAGAGCCAGACCTGTTGCTCGCCGGACAGTGCCCGGCATCCGCACTCGCGACGAATCAGACACGACGCTTCGGCAAACTAGCATGATGTCCATATTTCACGCGGGGCCTGGAACGGAAATTCTTGGTCGAATTGAGTGTCACCCGTCTGCATCGATCGTGGCCGTTGTTCGCCGCCGCGCTTCGGCGCCCTTGACCGGCCAATTCCGGCACTGCACGCTACTTACTTGCGTGAAGGGGGG
>DATNNI010000049.1:0-2132 GCA_035601915.1 Xanthobacteraceae bacterium | reverse complement strand
CGGCGCGCGTGCACTCGTTCACCTGCCCGGCGGTTACCTCGATGGCCAGCGGAGTTCCCGCGCCGTCAGTGACCAGGTGGAATTTCGATCCAAACCCGCCTCGGCTGCGGCCCAACGCGTGGTCCGCCGGCTCGTCCCGGTGGCGGTCGAGACTTTTTTATCAGCGCCGGCAGCGGCGTGCGCGGCGCGGACAATCGCGCCGTCCACGCACCATAGTTCCCAGTCAATTTTTCCCTTGTTGTCGAGCTTCACCTGCAATGCGTCGATGATCGCGGCAAAGACGCCGCTTTTGCGCCAGTTGCGGAAGTGGTCGTATGCGGTCTGCCAGGGACCGAAACGTTCGGGCAGATCGCGCCAAGGCGCGCCGGTGCAGAGAATCCAGAAAATGGCGTTGAGCTGCGTTCGTCGGTCGCGGGGCGGACGACCCGTTCGGGCCGTGCTGCGCGGCAAATGCGGTTCGACCAACGCCCATTGCTCGTCCGTGAGCTCGTGGCGTTTCATAAGTGGCGACCTCCATGTCGTCCCCATACATTACTCAATTAGAGAGTTTTCAGACAGAGCCTAGGGTGATTTCAGTTTCTCGTGATTGTTTAGCGTCCTATCCCGTGTTCGGCAACAGCATGGGCCGATGACCATTCGGTGAACACAAAACCCGGCTCACAAATTGCAATCCATCCCGCTTCGACTTCGCCGCCGTGAACAGCACCGTCATCAGAATCGATTGTGCTGCCGCTCCCGCCTCGGTGCGATTGCCGCCCCACACTTTCCGGTTCACCACCGCTGGACGAATCGCTTGCTCGGCTCGCCAGTTCGTCGCGTCAATTCCCTCGTGACGCAGGAAGGTGAACAGTTGGCTGGCGTGCTTTTGCAGATGCGCGGCCAATCGCTCGTTGGCCGCGTGCGTCTTCACCGGCATCACCAGCTTGGTCATTCTCTTTTGCAGATCGTCGGCTTGCCGCGCCGCCCCTTTCGCCGTGATCTGTTTGGCGTCGCGTCGGTCGCGCGTCTCCAGCGACTCTTGCAACAATGCCTGGACCTTCCGCGGAAAAACCACCGCGCCGCGCGTCGCCGTCTCCAACAGTTCGTGGCAGCGTCGCAGCAGATGAGCCAGGCACGTTTGATGGATCGCGCGCCAGAACCGGTCGTAACTGGCCCAGCCGTCGTGGATCAACTTTCCCGCGTAGTCCTCGCCGAGGAGCAACGCCGACGCCTCGAAGCCGCGCTGACGCGCGATCAGGTAGGCCACGGCCTCTTCGCTCACCGCCGCGTGCATCCACGCCAACCAGCCGCCGATGCGCCAGCCCGTCTCGTCCGGCACGATCCACTCGCTCTGTTGCACGCGTTTCACGATCGCCTGATAGTTGCCTTCGCAACGTTCGGCCGCGCGCAGCATGATCTGGCAGCTTCCGCCGCGCGTCAGCTTGATTCCGAAAATCGCCTGGAAAAACCGGCTGATTTTCCCTTGCGAAAGCCCCAGTTCTTTGTTGAGCATCACCACCGCCGCCTGCGCCTCCGGCCCGATCTGCGACGCACAACAGCCCAGCGCGTCGGACGTTTGCAGCGGGTGTCGTCCCTGCACCCGGGCGTCGCAGCAGGCGCAACGTCCTACCGCCACGTTGAATTGCCGGTGGATCGGCCGACGCGGAATCTCCACTTGGTATTGATACTCGACGCGTGGCTCGATGAACGCCTCGCCCCCGCAACGAGGGCAGCGCGAAGGCAGCGGCGCGTCATGAATCTCGTCAATGACCGCCGGCACGGCGCGAAAGGCCTTGGTTCCATAGTCGTCGCCACTCTTGCGTCCCGGCCGCTTCGGGTCGAGCTTGGGAAGGCCGCGCGAGAAGGGAGCGGCCTGTCGTTTGCCGGCTCGCAGGGCGGCTTCCAGTTTTTGTTCAAGGAGAGCGATGCGGGTCTCAAGTTGGGCGATGCGATGATCGCGCTGGGAACAGCCGGCACAACCCGTAACATCCGTGTTGGTTTGAGTGGCATCCATGCCGCCTGTATTATACACAGGCGAGGCAAGACGCTAAACAATCACGGTATGTTTTGAAGCCAACATCGCAGTCGGACAGATAATATATTGGACAGGATATCTAGGTTATCCAGGCGATTCGCCGGATAGCGCGGCCGGG
>DATNNI010000048.1:0-3495 GCA_035601915.1 Xanthobacteraceae bacterium | reverse complement strand
GGCGGCTCCATCCGCTTTGCCGGCGAGCGGATCGAGAACCGGCCGCCGCACGCAAATGCTGCGCGTGGTATTGTGCTCGTCCCTGAACGGGACAAGGTTTTTCCCAATTTGACCGTCGCCGAGAATTTGACCGTGTCGTCGTCCGCGGGCGTGAGCAGCGCCGGACGCCGGCGCCTCGAAGCGATTGTGTTTGCGTTCTTTCCGGCGCTGGCAAGCTTGCGGTCGCGGCTCGCCGGCTTGCTCTCCGGCGGCGAGCGGCAGATGCTGGCGATCGGCAGCGCCGTCCTCTGCAATCCGCAATTGCTGCTGGTGGACGAGCTTTCACTCGGCCTGGCGCCGGTCGTGGTCGAAGACCTGATCCGGCGCCTCTCGGCGCTGCGCCAGGAACTCGGCATCACCGTTCTTTTGGTGGAGCAGAACGCCAATGTGGCGCTCGCGGTCGCCGATTACGGCTACATCCTGGAGAGCGGGCGGGTCGTGCTCGAAGGCGCGGCCGCGGAGTTGCGCGGCCGGCGCGAAGTCCAGGAAGCCTATCTCGGTCAGACCAGCGGCGCGGAGCGGCGGTCGTATCGCGCCTTGCGCCAAGATCCCGCGATTACGGAGCGGCCGCGTGAGTGAGCTTGCCGTCGAGCATTTATCGCTGCGCTTCGGCGGCCTTGCCGTGCTCACCGACGTGTCGCTTGCGGTGGAAGCCGGTGAATTGCTGGCGCTGATCGGGCCGAACGGCGCCGGCAAGACCAGCGTTCTCAACTGCATCAGTGGCATCTATCGCGGCGAGGGCGTCATCCGATTGCGCGGCCAAAACATCAACGGCCGCGCGCCGCACGACATCGCCCGCCTTGGCGTGGCTCGCACTTTCCAGCATGGCGAGGTGTTTCCTCACATGACGGTGGTCGAAAATCTGTTGACCGGCCGGCATTCGCGCATTTCAACCAATGTGCTGAGCGAGATGTTGTTTTTGCCTTCCGTGCGCGAGCAAGAACTGCACCATCGCGAAGCGGTCGAGCAGGTGCTGACCTTCTTCGGTTTGGCTCGCTATCGTCATGCGCCGGTCGCCGCGCTGCCATTCGGCATTCAAAAACTCGTCGGCTTTGCCCGGGCGCTGGCGCTCGAACCGGCGCTCCTGCTGCTCGACGAGCCGTCGGCCGGATTGAATCGCGCCGAGCGTGAAGACCTGGCGCGGCTCATTCTGCGCATCAAGGACGAATTTAAGCTTCCGATGATCTGGATCGAGCACGATCTGCAAATGGTCGCCGATCTGGCCGACCGCATCCATGTGCTCGATTACGGCCGCACGCTCGGCGTTGGCTCCGCCGTCGAGGTCTTGAACAATCCCGCGGTCATCGCCGCTTATATCGGGACACAGGCGGCGGTTTAATTCGCCTGTTAAAAGCGCGCAATTGGGTGAGTTCATTCTTTTAGCTTCCCGGTTTCTTCGCGGCGTTGCGCGCCATGAAAGTCTGCGGCGTGCCGTCTTGCGGATTGACGAAGATGACATCCAGCGGGTCGCGGCGCGGCGTGTCGACCGAGAGAAAGACCACCGGATGCTCGAACAATTTCGGCACGGCGTGGACCGTGTTCCGGGAGAAGAACAAGAGCTGACCCGGCGCGAACTCCGCTTCCGTCGATTCATCGCCGAGCCAAAAGGTGCCGCGGCCGGAGAACGCATAAAGGAACTCGTCACAGGTCGCGTGATAGTGCGGCGGTATCGGGCGGTAAACTCGAAACACCCGGGCGCTCGCTTCCGGCCGATCGGTCAGATAGTGATCCGCCAGCAAGGTCTCTGACGCCGACGGCAAAGACGCCGCAATCGCCGCGATGTCGAAGCGGCCGTTTCCTTCAAGTGGGCGGTCGAGCGTCGGCGAAACTGGCGGCTCGGTTCGGCTCCCCATCGCGTCACATCCTCTCTTTTGCGTCAGCGGCAACGCAAGGCCATCATAAGCCTCGCCTCGCGTGCCTTCTTACAACGCGGCATTGCCGCAGGCGACAAGTGCGCGCCAAACGCGGCCCTTCCCGGACGCGGTAAAATCGCACATCTTTGCCCCCAAGTTCGATACGCCGGGCAAATGCCGGTTGGAGGGAGGGAATTATCATGGACGTAGCGGCGAACACGCGCGTGCCGGTGCCGGAGCCTGATCTGAAGCCGGAAGACCTGATTGCGCGCGCGCGGGCGCTGCGGCCGAAGGTGCGGGAGGAGGCCGAGGCCGCCGAGCAGCGCGGCTATTATTCGGAAGCGCTGCACCGCGAGTTCACCAAAGCGGGTTTTTACCGCTGCCTGCAGCCGCGACGCTTCGGCGGTTATGAATTCGACATGCGCACATTCTTCAAGGCGATGGTGCAAATCGCCAGCGGCGATCCCGGCATCGGCTGGTGCCTGACGCTGTCCTGCGGTCACGCACTGCAAATCGCCACCAATTTCGGCGAAGCGACGCAAGCAAAAATCTACGGCGCCGACGGCCATTTCATCGCGCCCTATTCGCCAAGCGGGCCGTCGCCAGACGCCGAATGCGTCGCCGTGCCCGGCGGTTACCGCGTCAAAGGCAAATGGCGTTACGCTTCGGGCGTGCCCTATGCGACGCATTTCATGGGCATGGCGCCGCTCAAGGGCTCGCATCCCGGCGGACCGACGCGCCCCATGGTCACCGTCGTGGTGCCGCGCGAGCAATTCGAGATGCTTGACGACTGGCACGGCATGTTTGGATTAAAAGGCTCTGGCTCCAACAGCGTCGTCATCCGCGATGCATTCATTCCGGAGGACTTCGTCGATCAGACCATCATCGGCGACGATGGCACCGGACTCACGCCCGGCGCGCAATTGCACGGAAATCCGCTCTACAACGGGATCTTCATGGCGTTCGGTGCCGGCGAGCTTGCCTGTACGCAGGTCGGCGCCGCCTGGGCCGCGCTCGAGGAATTTGAAAAGCACATCCGTACAACCAAGCCGCTCCTGTCCAACGAACCGATCATGAAATACCAGCATTATGACTGGCAGCGTATTTTCGGTCTGGCGCTGGCGACGACGAACGCGGCCGAGGCGGTGCTGTTGCGCACCGCCGAACTCTATGTCGAATACGCCAAGGCGCGGATGGAAGGCACCGGCCAGTTTGGTCCGCGCGAAACCCTGCTGGTCATGGGCATGCAACATCAGGCGTCCCGGCTCGCCTGGGAAGCCGGCTACGACCTGTTCCGCGCGTCAAGCACGGCGAGTATCAGGGACGGCGAGCCGATGCAGCGCTTCTTCCGCGACCTTGCCACCTTCCGCAACAATCCGGTGCACCAGCCCGACTTCGTCGCCAGCCGGATTGCGCAGGCTTATTTCGAGCTGCCGATGGAGGGCTTTGACTTGTAACAGCGGCCACGCTCGCCGCCCGTCCCGTGCAATTCCGGAAGCGGGAACATCGCTGTGGTTAACAGACGTTCGCCCTTGCCGGGGAAATCCCGGTCGAGGCGCGCTTTAATGCGCTGTTAATTTGTTGGCGCTCAACGTGGTCACCC
>DATNNI010000047.1:0-2916 GCA_035601915.1 Xanthobacteraceae bacterium | reverse complement strand
GGCGTAATGGCGACGGCATAACGGGCCGCGACTTTTTCAAGCTCCGCCAGGCGCGCATCCGGCAAAAGGCCGCCTTCGCAAAGATCGGTGAGAACGCGCTTTGTCTTGAGCGTTGTCATGGCAAACGGTCCGGCATGGGATTCCACAATACCTGTTCGATGCGCTCGGCGCCGGTCGCCTGCATGACCAGACGATCAAGCCCGAGCGCAATGCCGCAAGCCTCTGGCATGGCGGAAAGCGCGGCAAGAAAATCCTCGTCGAGCGGATAACGTTCGCCGTAAATCCGCTCTTTCTCCGCCATTTCCCATTCGAGGCGGCGGCGCTGCTCGGCCGCGTCGCTGAGCTCCCCGAATCCGTTGGCGATCTCGACGCCGCAAACGTAAAGCTCAAAACGCTCGGCAACCCGCGCGTCTGCCGGCGAAGTTTTCGAAAGCGCCGCGTGCGCGGCCGGATATTGGTCGAGAATTGTGGCGCGGCCAATGCCGAGCTGGCTTTCGACCCGTTCCACCAGCACGCGGCTGAAAATGTCGCCCCAAGTGTCGTCCGCGGCGACGCGCACGCCGGACGCGCGGGCGGCCTCCGCGAGTGCGGGACGATCGTTGCCGCCGGGGTGAAGCGTCGCCAGGAGATCAATCTCGGCAAACCGCGCAAAGGCCTCCGCCACGCTCATCCGCTCCGGCTCCGCAAACGGATCGGCCGACCGGCCGCGAAAGGAAAATTGCCTCGTTCCCGCAGCCTTCGCCGTTTCGGCAAGAATGGCCGCGCAGTCGGACATGAGTTCCGTATATGGTTCGCCGGCGCGATACCATTCGACCAGAGTGAATTCGGGATGGTGCAGCGCGCCCCGCTCCCGGTTGCGGAAGACCTTGGCGAATTCGACAACCCGGGGCTCGCCCGCCGCCAAAAGTTTCTTGCAGGCAAATTCGGGCGAGGTCCGCAGGTAACGCGTGGAAGACCCACCGTCCGGCGCCGAAAGCGTCGTCGCGAATGCGTGCAAATGGGTCTCGTTGCCGGGCGACGCCTGCAATATGCCGGTTTCCACTTCGATGAAGTTCCGGGCGGCAAACCAGGAGCGCAACCCTGCGTTAATTCGCGCCCGCCCCAGCAAAAACGGCCGGCGGCCGGTGTGGACATCCTTGGCCCATAAGGGCGAAGCGGCGGGCGAGTTGGTGGACATTATCCTTGTACTAGCAGAGCTGAGGAAATAGCTGGCGATCTAAGCCAGGACCGCTATGTTGCGGCCTGTTTCTAAACTAGAACATCGAGGAACTCGTGAAAGTCATCGCCAGCTCGCTGCGAAAAGGCAATATCGTGGAGATCGACGGCAAGCTCGGCGTCATTGTCGCCACGGAAAGCATTCATCCCGGTAAAGGAACGCCGGTAACTCAAATGGATGTACGGCGCATTGCGGACGGCGTGAAGCTTTCGCTGCGTTTTAAGACCACCGAGCAGGTCGAGCGCGCCTTTGTCGAGGACCGCAAGCATCAATTCCTCTATCACGACGGCGACGGCTACCACTTCATGAATATGGAAAATTACGATCAGGTCGCCGTGCCGCCCGATATCGTCGGCGATCAGTCGGCGTATTTGCAGCCGGAGATGGAAGTCACGCTGAGCCTGCATGAGGGCGTGCCGGTCGCGATCGAATTGCCGCCGCGCGCCACGCTGGAAGTGACCGAAACCGAGCCCGCGATCAAAAGCCAGACCGCCGCCTCCTCCTACAAGCCGGCGCAACTGTCCAACGGCGTGCGCACCATGGTGCCGCCATTCGTCACCACCGGGACCAGGATCGTGGTCAACACGGCGGATGGCAGTTACATCGAGCGGGCAAAGGATTAGCCGTTTGGCAATTTCGCGCTCAGGCGAAAAAGCTCATTAATGCTGGCCGCGCCACCGACGCCGATGTTTGTTAGGCATGAGCGGCAAAGCATCGGGGCGCAATATGTGGGCTGCGGAAGCGCTGAAGGAATGGCATGATTTCTACGTGCTGGTAGGAACGGCCGGCGCGACCTTGCTGGCGTTGCTGTTCGTCGCCGTCTCGCTCGGCGCCGGTTATTTGACCGAAGAACGCCAGTCGGCGACCCGCACATTCATGAGCCCGATCGTCGTGCATTTCGCCAGCGTGTTCTTTTTGTCCGCCGTCGCGTTGTTTCCATCACATCAGGCCAGATTTTTCGCGGCTTTTATCGCCGCCACTGCTTTGGTCGGCGCCGCCATCTCTACCTACATCACCGTCCAGGTCGTGCGCACCGACCTGACGAACTACGTCGAGGATTATTTCGCCTACGGGCTGTTGCCCGGCGTCGCCTATCTGGCGCTGCTTGCGGCGGCCGTGTCGATCTATCTGGAAAAGGACTTTGGGCTGAACGCGCTGGCATGCGCGCTTTTGCTGTTGACGCTGGTCAACATCCGCAACGCCTGGGATCTGACGCTTTCCATGGCGCGCCGGCGCCGCGGCGAGGACTGAGCGAGAACAGTTGGCCCCGCTGATACCGGCCGCTGGCGCAGGAGCCGCATTCGATCCACAAATTCGCCCGCGAATGGCGGCTGGGCGCGAACCGCTTTCCGATCTCGTAGACCATGACCGGTGTTGTTCTCGACCTTGAGCCCGGCGGCTTGCGCGAGCTGCATCGGCGTCCAAATGCCGACGAATGGCAATACATCATCGAGGGCGAGTTCAGCGTCTCGCTGTTCGGCTCCCATGGCCGATACCGCGTCGAGACGCTGGCCAAAGGCGACGTCGGCTACATTCCGCAAGGCTACGGCCACTCGATTGAAAACATCGGCGGCAAGGCCGGCCGCGTGCTGATCGGCTTGAATACCGGCAATTACCAGGCGATCGATCTATCGCAATGGATCGCCAGCAACCCGGGTTATCTGCTGGGCGATCACTTCGGCAAGCCGGCGGCGGTCTTC
>DATNNI010000046.1:0-11226 GCA_035601915.1 Xanthobacteraceae bacterium | reverse complement strand
GTGAGCGCCATGGTCACCGAGGTGACGGTGAGCACGAGGCTCGCCAAACGCGAGTCGACCAATCCGACTGTCGCGGCCATGCCGATACCGACGAAGGCAAACTCACCGCCCGGCCCGAGCAACAAGCCGGTTTCGACGGCTACCGGCCACGACAGGCGGAACAGTTTACCCAAGCCGACCAACAACACGGCTTTCAAAGCAATTAATCCAACGATGCCGGCGAAAAGTAAAAGCGGCTCGCGCAACACTTCGCGGAAGTCGACATTCATTCCGACGGTGAAGAAGAAGATGCCCAGCAGCAGGCCCTTGAAGGGGCCGACCGTCGCCTCGATCGCCTTGCGATATTCCGTCTCGGCCAGCAATAAGCCGGCGACGAAAGCGCCGAGCGCCATGGATAAGCGGGCTTGTTCGGCGATCACGCCGGCGCCGATGATCACAAACAACACGGCGGCAACGAAAAGCTCGGTGGTGCGCGCCGTCGCCACCAACCGGAACAACGGGCGCATAAAGAACCGGCCGAAAATGGCGATGATGACAATCGCCACCGCCGCCTGCAGCAGCGCCGTCGCCAAGCTCGCGAACCAGGATTGTTGAGACTGCGTCGCCAGAATTGAAACGAAAACCAGAATCGGAACGACGGCGAGATCTTGGGCGAGCAACACCGAAAAGCTGGCGCGGCCGACGCTCGTGGTCAGCCGCTCCTGGGCGGATAGAAGCTCAAGCACAATCGCTGTCGAGGACAGTGAAAGGCAGGCCCCCAGCAAGATGCTTTCGGAAGGATTTAGTCCGGCCGCAACCGCGAGGCCGGCGATGACCGCGCTCGTCAACAAAACTTGCGAGCCGCCGAGGCCAAGCACCATCCGGCGCATGGCCGACAACCTTGCGACCGACAGTTCAAGTCCCACCGTGAACAGCAGGAAGGCCACGCCTAATGCGGCGATCCCTGCCACATTTTGGGCATCACTGACGGTGAACAAGCCCACGAAAGGCAGCGACTTGCCAAGCGAACCAAGGCCGAGGGGTCCTAACACCGCACCGGCGCCGAGATAACCGAGCACCGGGCTGATTCCCCAGCGGCGCGCCAACGGCACCACAAAGGCCGCCGTCCCAAGGACGATTAGGGCGTCCTCGTAGCCAGACGGAGCGGCGATTGGGGCCACGAGCTTCTCCGCGATGGGGCTGGCGCGGCGATTTAACCTGGACGCCGCCTTGCCGATCACGAATTTTAGCAAACATACGAGGCCAGTAGTGTCTCGATTCCGAAGTTCGCATGACCCCCGGCGGCGATCCCATGTGCGACTTTCGGAATCAAAGGGACACTAGCAAACCTGTTGATCTAGTGTGCCTTTGGTTCAGAAGTCCGCATGATAAGGGCCGGCAAAAATGATGCGGACTTCTGAACCGCCACACTAGGGGGCAGAAACAATTGAACCTCGTCCCTATATGCTGCTTTAAATGATTCGTGACTGCCCCGCGGCGCGAGGGGGCATGGCGGCCAGGTAAATTATGAAGCTATTTCAGTGTCAGAACTGCGGCCAGCAGCTCTATTTCGAAAACACGCGCTGCGAACGCTGCGGGCTGGCGCTTGGTTACCTGCCAGAACGCGAGACCATTACCGCGCTCAAACAAGAACCCCTCGTTCCCGGCTCTAACGAGGTCGTTTGGCAGGCTCTTGCCGATCAAAACACCTATCGATATTGCGCCAACGCTGCCTACGATGTGTGCAACTGGCTCGTTCCGACCAAGCGCGCCGACGCCTATTGCTTAGCCTGCCGCCACAACCGGATCATTCCGGACCTTTCTTTCGCCGACAATCTCGAGAAATGGCGCGCGCTGGAAGTCGCCAAGCATCGTTTGTTCTACACCCTTATTCAGCTTCGCCTGCCGCTCGAAACGCGCTGGGAAAATCCCGCCGGCTTGGCGTTCAAATTTCTTGCCGATGTAGAGGCCGCGGATTCGGCAGTCATGACGGGGCATGTGGATGGCGTCATTACCATCAACATCGCCGAGGCCGACGACGCCGAGCGCGAGCGCCGCCGGCAGAAAATGGGCGAGTTCTATCGCACGCCGCTCGGTCATTTCCGCCACGAGATCGGCCATTACTACTGGGATCGGCTGGTAGCGAACACACCACATGTCGAAAATTTTCGCCGCTTATTTGGAGATGAGCGGCGCGATTATGACGGCGCGCTGGGAAATTATTACGCAAATGGACCTGCTCCCGATTGGCCGCAGCATTTTATTTCCGCTTATGCGAGCGCGCACCCTTGGGAAGATTTCGCCGAGACCTGGGCGCACTACTTTCACATGATCGACACACTTGAAACCGCCCACGTGGCCGGCTTGGTGTTAAGCCCGCAATTGCCGCAGAGCCCCGGTGCGGTGTTCGACTTCCATCCGCGCGAAGCGGATATGGACCAACTGATCGAGGCGTGGCTGGCGCTGACATTCGCGGTCAACTCGATCAACCGGAGCATGGGCTTGCACGACCTCTACCCGTTTGTCCTCGCCCCAACGGTGGCGGCGAAACTGACCTTCGTGCAGGAGCGGATTCGGGCAGTTTCCGGACGCCCGGCCGATCTCGAAGCAGCGGCGCGGATTTTTGCGCCCCGCGAAAAGCAAAACGCGTCTTGAATTTTAACCCCTTTGCCCCTTGTAATGCCGCCGCGCCTAGTGTCCCGATTCCGAAGTTCGCATCATTGTGTGGCACGCTCGTTTGCGAACTTCGGAATCGAAGGACACTAGCAAGGAATTGATCAAGTGTGGCTTTAGTTCAGAAATCCGCATGACGAGCAGGCGGGCAAGAATAATGCGGATTTCTGATCCGCCACACTAATGATGAAAGCGACTTCATGACCGATTCCACCTCTGGCGGCCCATCCGCCGGCACTGTTTCATGGGTCACGGCGACAGCAATCGTCGTCGCTGACATGGTTGGGGTCGGGGTCTTCACCAGCCTTGGATTTCAGGTCACCGACATAAAATCCGGCTTCTCGCTGCTGCTGCTTTGGATCGTCGGCGGTCTGGTGGCGATTTGCGGGGCGTTTTGCTACGCGGAACTTTCCACCATGTTTCCGCGATCGAGCGGCGAATACAATTTCCTTCGCCGCATTTATCATCCCGCATTCGGCTTCGTCGCCGGCTGGCTCTCGGCGACAGTCGGATTCGCGGCGCCGATCGCGCTCGCCGCCATGGCCTTCGGCTCGTATTTCAACGCCGCCGCTCCCGGCTTCCCGCATCGGCTGTTCGGCTTTGCAGTCAACTGGCCGCTGGTGCTCGGCCTTTTGATGACATGGATCGCCTCGCTGGTTCATTTGGGTGGCGCCAAATTTGGCGGGGCCTACCACAATATCTGGACCGCGCTGAAACTCGCCTTCATTGTGGTCTTCATTTTTGCCGGCTTCGCGATCGGCAATTTCCAGAACGTCTCATTCACTCCCAGCACCGCCGATTTCGGTTATATCGGCGCGGCTCCTTTCGCCATCAGTCTCGTCTTCGTCATGTACTCCTACTCAGGTTGGAACGCGGCGACCTATATCGTCGGAGAACTGCGCGAACCAACCCGTAATCTGCCGCGCGCCCTGTTCATCGGCACCGGCATTGTTATCGCGCTCTACGTGGCGCTCAACGCGGTCTTTTTGCTGACGACGCCGATCAGCGAATTGGCCGGCCGGATCGACGTGGCGCTGATCGCCGGCACCCACGTCTTCGGTCAATTGGGCGGCCGCATTGTCGGCGCTCTGATCTGTCTCGGGCTCGTTTCTTCGATCAGCGCCATGACCTGGATCGGCCCGCGCGTCACCATGACCATGGGCGAGGACATCCCCCTGCTGCGCCCGTTCTCGCGCAAGTCGAGAAACGGCGCGCCGACCGTCGCCATTGTCTTTCAACTCCTGGTCGCCGACCTCTTGCTCTTGACCCAAAGCTTCGAGGCGGTGCTGGATTTCATCCAATTCAGCCTCGCCTTTTGCTCGTTTTTTGCTGTACTTGGGCTGATCAAGATGCGAATCACCCACCCTGAGCTATCGCGGCCTTATCGTGCCTGGGGCTACCCCGTAACGCCGGTGATTTTCCTCAGCGTGACGCTGTTCATGATGTATTATCTTGTTGTCAACCGGCCTCTGCAATCTCTTGCCGGCGTCGCCATGATGTCGGTCGGGCTCGTAATCTATTTTGCCTCCCGCCTGTCGTCGAATGTGCCCGCTTCGGATGTTTCACAAACTGTGGCCTAAACATGCCCGCATTCATGCCTAGGAAGTTGACGTTTATTCTTATTGCCTTCTGGCTGGCTCTGCCGGCGTCGTTGGCGCGCAGCGCCGAGCCGGTCACGGCGAACGATACCGCGCGGTTCCTGGCCGGACTATCGCCGAGCGCCGGTTCTCCGCTCGCGGCCCTCACCAATGACGGTCTTTGGCGGGAGCATGAGCATTATTTCAATTCCATTTTTGAACGCGAGGACGCCAAGCTTTCGAAAGTCCGCGCGTTTTCCCAGAGTCAGTTGACCGACAAGCATGACACCTTGCTGTACCTGTTCAGCGGGCCGGATTTTCTCTACGCCACCAACCTTTTTCCCAATGCTTCGACCTACGTCCTGGCTGGGTTGGAGCCGGCCGGCGACATCCCGCAATTGACGAGCCTGTCGCGTCCGGCCGTCGCGGAGACGTTGCACAATCTTGAAAATTCGCTGGGCACGATCCTGAACTATAGCTTTTTCATTACGCAAAAAATGAAAACGCAATTGTCGACCGGACCGGTCTACGGAACGTTGCCGGTCCTCTATGTATTCATGGCGCGAACCGGCAAGACCATACACGAGGTCAATTTCGTCGGGCTGGATCCGGAGGGCAACGTTCAGGATCTGGGGCCGGTCGGAGACGGCCGCAAAGCGATGCAAAGCGCCAGCGCCGCCAAGGGCGTCAAGATCGTTTTTTCCGACGGTTCCGGCCCGCATCAGACGCTGTACTATTTCAGCACCAATCTTGCGGACGACGGCGTCCGGCGCAGCGGCTTTTTGGCGTTTTGCGCCAAGCTCGGGCCTGCCGACGCTTTCATCAAAAGCGCCTCCTATCTGTTGCACAGCGGCGGGTTCGGCACGGTGCGAAGCTTCCTGCTTCAGCACAGCGCTCTGATCCTGCAGGACGACAGCGGCATTCCGCTCGCGTACTTCGATCCGAAAAAGTGGCGGCTGCAGCCTTACGGCCGATATGTCGGTCCCCTCCATATTTTCGGGCGTTCCTATCAGCCGGGAATGGCGGAACTGTTTAGCAAGAACGCGACGCCGATCGATTTCGGGATCGGCTATCGCTGGCAGCGCAATGAATCGAACCTGCTGCTGGCGCAGAAGACGGCCGCCGCGACCAGCGACGGCGAAATAGCGCCGTCGTCTCCAGCGATAGTTCCGGCTTCGGACGGCCAACCGCGCAAGCCACGCCGCAAGCGGGTCGAGAGCGACACGACGGGATCGCTGGGTTGCACGGGTATTCGCGGAATTTTCGCGCTTTGTTCTTCTTCGTCCCCTAAGTCAAATCAATAGCCCGTCAAAATGGCGACATAGTCGTAACCGAGACTGTCTATTCGTCGGGGCGGGGGAATAGTGCCAAAGACGGTCCGAGGGCCAGCGCCGCGGGCATATCGCAAGCCGACCACCTCGGTGGTCGCGCCGCCGGTACGTCACGCCGCAATCGAACATCACGTCATTCGGCGGCGGCCCGAATATGTCGCGCCTCGCACCGCTCAACCACGGCCTTCATACGAGGCAAGCGGCGATCGGTTTAGTCCGGTAAGGCCCAAACTGGCGCGGCGACCGGCGCCCCAGCCGCGCGGCCTGCGCGAGGCGATCGAGCGTAACCTTTTCCGCATTTCGGTGGGTCTGTTCGTCGGCGGCGCGGTCGGCTGGTGTCTGCTCATCTACAACGAACTCGGATCCCCTGCCCCCGCAAATCCAAGCGCAACAGGTTACGCAATCTCCGTCGCCGGGAAAGCCGATTACCAATCCGGCAAAGCGAATTCGGTGGGCAGTTCGGCCTTCGCGCGTAACGAATATCCACAAAGAGTCGCGTCCTCGAATTATGCGGGCGGCGAAAGCCCGGCCAGCATTGTCGCGAGCGAGTGGGGCCGGCTCGACGCGATGCGTATCGCCGGTCGCGAGCGTAATCTCGGCAAGCCAGCGGCCAAGACCGTCAATTTGATCAAGACGACCAATGTGAAGGCGCCGATTCGCCTCGCCTCTCTCGAAGACGCGCCCCAAATCGCACCGTTACGTCCGCAACCCCAAGCGATCCCATCGCACATCCGCCCGAGTATCGGTAGCGCCGAGACCGCCATGGTCGACTTTGAAACGGCGCCATTTCCGTATCATGGCGTAATGCCCGGCTCGGGCCGGCCGTTTTTGAATGCGGGTGAGGCGGGCCACCGCGGCCACGCGACTTTCCGCGGTCGCGTGTTGTGGGAAGCTGACACATTCAGCGACGACCGCGTCCTCCTGCATATTCCGCCCGGTTTCGATCCGAGCCGCCCCGCGGTCATGGTCGTATTCTTCCACGGCCACGGCGCCGACCTCGCCCGCGATGTCCGCGATCGCCAGCAGGTGCCGGCGCAGATCACGGCATCGGGCGTCAACGCCGTGCTGGTGGCGCCGCAATTTGCATTCGATGCGGCTGATTCAAGCGCCGGAAAATTCTGGGAGCCGAACGGCTTTAAGCACTTCCTCGACGAGGCGGCGGTCAAGCTGGCGCGGCTTTACGGCGATCCGCGCAAGGCGTTCACCTTCGCCAATATGCCGGTCGTGATTGTCGCCTATAGCGGCGGCTTTGGTCCGACCTTATCGGTGCTCGACCGCGGCGGCGCGAATTCGCGCATTCGCGGCATTGTACTGCTCGACGCGCTTTATGCCGGCATCGACACCTTCGCCAATTGGATCGCGAGCAACCGATCGACGTTTTTCGTGAGTTCCTATACGCCGCATACCGCCTACCACAACGCCGATCTTGAGCGCCTGCTCAATGCGCGATCGGTGCCGTACAGTTCAGAAATGCGTCGCGGCAGCCTCCCCGGCATGGTTTCGTTCCTGCCGGCGGGGCCGGTCTCTCACCGTGACTTTGTCAACCACGCCTGGGCCGACAGCCCGATCAAAGACGTCCTCCTAAGAATGGACAGCGTCGATCGAAGGATGGAGCCGGCCGGCACGACGGCGTCGATCCCTGCCCCGGCACGGAATTAGCAAGTTCGTCGTTGCGCGGAGCAAGACGACGCAGCCCTCCAACGTTCCATTCAATATCGATTGCTTCGCTTCGTCATGGCGGCGTAAAAATTTGGTAGCGGAGGAGGGATTCGAACCCCCGACACACGGATTATGATTCCGTTGCTCTAACCAACTGAGCTACTCCGCCATCACTTTGCAAGCACGTGCTATTCGCAAGTACGTGCTATTTGCAAAGGCGCCATTGAAGCGTTTGGCCAACCTTCAGGGCCCATTCTCTATTCGCCAGCGGTCCGCCGCGTCAATATGATACCGCTGCCAGAGCGCGATGACTTTTCTTCGAATCGTCATCCCGCTCTAGCTTGTTGATGGAGCATGATCTTTTCCGAAAACCGGTGTCCACTTTTCGGGATCATGCTCTAGTTACATCTGATCGAAGCGGTCGGTCTCTCCGTCAAGCGACATAAGTAGGCCCGCGATCGAGCGTTAAGGAGGAAAACACATGCCCAGGCTGCGCTACATCGACGAAAACGAAAAAACTCCGCACACCGGCGAACTCATCGAGTCCGCCAAGCGCACCGGCGCGCCCGACCCGCGGGTCGTGAGCCTGATGACGCGCAGCAAACTCGGCATTGCCTGGGTGGAGTATTGGAACAAGCTTTTGTATCAGGGAGTGCTCCCGCACAAGCTCAAGGAGATCTGCCGCATCAAGATTTCGGTCGCGCACCAGTGCGGCTATTGCTCGACGGTTCGGTCGAACGTCGCCAGAGCCGAAGGCCTCACCGAGAGCGTGATCGAGGATCTGTTCGACTACGCCGGCAGCAAGCAGTTAAGCGCGCGGGAAAAGGCGGCGCTGCATTATGCCGATCTATTCAAACAAGGCGAACATGCCATCGACAGAGATGAGGTTTATACCGAACTCGCCAAACATTTCAGTGACGAAGAGATCATCGAGCTCGGCCTGTTCTGTGCCGAAGTCGATGGCGTCGGCAAGTTTGTCAAATCGCTGAATGTCGTGAGCTGGGAGGACGCTTGTGAACTGAACCCCAAGCTCAAGACGACGCCGGCGCAGGTTGCGGCCGAGTAGATAGCGGCGAAGAGCGGCGAAGTCAGGCGTAGCCGAAGCGAATCAGCGAAAAATGGCCGAGCGGCGGCATCGGCCGCCGCTCAATGAGGCGAACGCCGCCATGCCGGGCTGCCCACTGTGTCAGCCGCTGCCAGGGAAATTCTGGCCGCCATCCGAGGCGCCGCGCCAGCGGCGCAAAGCAAGCTTCGAAGAGCGCGCGCGGGCCGGACTCGGCGCCGAGATGATTGACCAAAACGATTTCGCCGCCCGGCTTCAGCACCCGCACGAACTCATCAAGCGTCGCTTCCGGATTCGGCACCGCCGTGATGACGTATTGCGCCACCACCACATCAAAAACGCCGTCGCCAAAGCCGAGATGCTGCGCGTCCATCACGGCAAGCCCGTTGACGTTGTCGAGGCGGTGTTGCGCGGCCCGCATTTTGGCCTTGCGCAGCATCGGCGCCGATAGATCGATGCCGGTCAGGCAGTTGCGCGCCGAGTATTCGGGCAGCGACAGCCCGGTACCGACGCCGACTTCGAGGATGTGGCCGCCTATCTGTTCGGCAGCCGCGATAGACGCCTTGCGGCCGCGATCGAACACCGCGCCGAACACAAGGTCATAGACCGGCGCCCAGCGGGCATAAGCTTTGGCGACCGTGTCGTTATCAAACTTCGCCGCCATGACCAGCCATTGTAGCGGGCCGTTCCCGCCACCGCATCAGTGTATGGCGGCGAGATCGCGGTGCCTGTCGCCCGCCGCCGACGCCGCCCAGGTGGAGGCAATGATGCCGCCGCCGAGCACCCGCGCCTGCCCGTCAGCCGCAGCGTAGAACACACAGGCCTGGCCCGGCGAAACGCCGTCATCGCTCGCGATCAACTCGACCTCGACGCCGCCGTCCGTTCCGGCGCACAGCCAGGCCGGTTGCGGCGGACGCGTCGAGCGCACCTTGACGAAAACCTCCGGGTGGCTTTCCAGCGCAGCCTCGATTGAGGCGTCACCGAGCCAATTGACGTCGCGCAGCCGGATGCGGCTGGTGCGCAGATCTTCACGCCGCCCCACCACGACGCGGCGCGAAGGCGCATCGAGGCGCACGACGTAAAGCGGCTCGCCGGCGGAAATTCCGAGGCCGCGCCGTTGCCCGACGGTGAAGTGAATTATGCCGTCGTGCTGGCCGAGAACGCGTCCATCAAGGTCGACGATTTCGCCCGGCGCCGCGGCACCCGGCCGCATGCGTTCGATCACGTCGGCATAATGTCCACTAGGCACGAAGCAGATGTCCTGACTGTCGTGCTTTTCGGCGACCGGCAGGCCAAAGCGGCGCGCCAATTCGCGCGTCTCGGCCTTGGTTTGGTCACCGAGCGGAAAACGCAAATGTTCAAGCTGGGCCTGCGTCGTGGCGAACAGGAAATAGCTCTGGTCGCGCTCGGGCTCGCGGGCGCGGAACAGCGCCCGCCCGCCACCCGGCAACGCGCGGGACGCGACATAATGACCGGTCGCGAGCACGCTCGCGCCCAAATCGCGGGCGGTTTCGAGAAGGTCGCGAAACTTGATCGATTGGTTGCACTCCAGACAGGGCACCGGCGTCTCGCCGGCGACGTAGCTGTCCGCGAAACGGTCGATCACGGCTTCCTTGAAGCGCTTTTCGTAGTCGAGGACGTAATGTGGAATGCCGATGCGTTCGGCGACGGCGCGGGCGTCATGGATGTCACGGCCGGCACAGCAGGCGCCCTTACGGTGGATCGCGGCGCCGTGATCGTAGAGTTGCAGCGTAATGCCGATGACATCGTAGCCGGCGTCGCTCAACAGCGCCGCCGTCACCGACGAATCAACGCCGCCCGACATGGCGACGACTACGCGCGTGTCGGAAGGCCTGCCCTCTAGGTCAAGACTGTTCAGCATGTCTCAAGGCGCCGTAAATTCTTTCCCGGTAGCCACGCCCGGCCCAAAGTCCTCTGCGGCGGGCGAAAGCTCCTACCAAGCCTACTATAAGTGCCGATTTCGCCGTCCGCCACTTATGCCGAGCCGCAAATTCCCGCCCGGCAGGCGCCCCGCGCGCTCGCATTAGCATCAATTACATCCGTTGCTTAGCCAAATTTTAAGCGGCCGTGCGTAGGGTTCACGGTGGTGCGTGGAGTTTGTGAGAGTTTCTAATGACTGAGCCTCATCGCCCGAGGGTCAAGTATGTCATCGGGCCGGACGGTTCGCCGCTGACAATTGCCGATTTGCCGGCGCCCGGAACAAAACGGTGGGTGATCCGCCGCAAGGCGGAAGTCGTCGCCGCGGTGCGCGGCGGCCTGCTTTCCCTCGAAGAAGCCTGCAGCCGCTACACTTTGACGGTCGAGGAATTTTTGTCCTGGCAATATTCCATCGACCAGCACGGCCTCGCCGGGCTGCGCACGACGCGTATCCAGCAATACCGCCAGTAACCCCTGCTTAACGGACGTTACCGCTTCGTCAACGCCGAGAACGATCACTCGGCGGCGCGGCGCGCTGCCACGATCTGGTCGGCGGTGCGCCCGGTAAGTTCGGCCATGTGATCGAACTTGAAGGTGAAGGTACCTGCGCCGGCGGTGGCCGAGCGAACCTCGACAATAAGATCGCCAATCTCCGCTTCCGGCATTTTCGCCCGGACCACGTCCCAACCCTCCCAGCCTTCGCGCGTGTCGAAGCCGAGGATTTGGCCGCGGCGGCCCGACATCAGCGCGTTGATCTTAGCGGTCGCCGACGACGGGCAGACGATCTCGACCAGATGGATCGGCTCGAGCAGCACCGGCTGGCACTGCGGCAGGCCTTCGACAATGCCGATGCGGCCGGCGGCCTGGAACGCCATGTCGGAGGAATCCACCGTGTGATACGAGCCGTCGACCAGCGACACGCTCAGATCGACGACCGGGAAGCCGAGCGGGCCGTGCTTTAGCGCGTCGATAACGCCTTCTTCGACCGAGGGGATGTAATTACGCG
>DATNNI010000045.1:0-8668 GCA_035601915.1 Xanthobacteraceae bacterium | reverse complement strand
ATTGAGCGTAGTCACCCGCTCGACGCCGAGATGGCCGGACATCTTTTTGTTCTTGAAGGTCTTGCCCGGATCCTGACGACCGCCGGTGCCGCCGATCGAACGGTGCGAAACCGACACGCCGTGTGAGGCGCGAAGGCCGGCGAAATTCCAGCGCTTCATAGCGCCGGCCCAGCCCTTTCCGGTCGAAGTGCCGGTCACATCCACAAATTGACCGACGATAAAATGATCGGCGGTGATTTCGGCGCCGATCGGAATAAGCGCATCATCGTCGACGCGGAATTCGGCGAGCTTGCGCTTGGGTTCGACCTTGGCGACGGCGAAGTGGCCGCGGCCGGCCTTGGTTGTGCGTTGTGCTTTGCGGGTACCGGCGCCGAGCTGCAGCGCCACGTAACCGTTCTTTTCTTTGGTGCGGTGGCCGACGACCTGACAGCCGGCAAGCTGCAGCACGGTAACCGGCACGTGCTCGCCTGCGTCGGTAAACAGCCGCGTCATCCCAACTTTCTGCGCAAGCACGCCGGATCGCATGGCCAAATTCCCCGTACCTTAGAGCTTGATCTCGACGTCGACGCCGGCCGCGAGGTCGAGCTTCATCAGCGCGTCGACGGTCTGCGGCGTCGGATCGACAATGTCGAGAAGTCGCTTGTGGGTACGCATTTCGAACTGCTCGCGGCTCTTTTTATCAACGTGCGGCGAACGGTTGACGGTGAATTTTTCGATTCGCGTCGGCAACGGAATAGGCCCGCGCACCTGCGCTCCGGTGCGCTTGGCGGTATTGACGATCTCGCGCGTCGAAGCATCGAGGATGCGATGGTCGAACGCCTTCAATCGTATCCGTATGTTCTGGCCGTTCATTTCGGTCTCTCTGTCCCGTCACGGCCGGGCTGGTCCGGCCATCCACATCTTTACATCACGCCCAAGTCGTGGATGCCCGGCACCGGGCCGGGCATGACGACGAAACATGCCTCATTCAACGATGCTCGCCACCACGCCGGCGCCCACCGTCCGGCCGCCTTCGCGAATGGCGAAGCGCAGCTTCTCTTCCATGGCGATCGGCACGATCAGCGTCACTTCCATAGCGATGTTGTCGCCGGGCATGACCATCTCGGTGCCTTCCGGCAGCGTAACAACACCGGTCACGTCGGTGGTGCGGAAGTAGAATTGCGGCCGGTAATTGGTGAAGAACGGCGTGTGGCGGCCACCCTCCTCTTTGGTGAGGATGTAGGCCTCGGCCTTGAATTTGGTGTGCGGCTTGACCGAGCCCGGCTTGCACAGCACCTGACCGCGCTCGACTTCCTCGCGTTTGGTGCCGCGCAGCAGGCAACCGACGTTATCGCCGGCCTCACCCTGGTCGAGGAGCTTGCGGAACATCTCGACGCCGGTGACGACGGTCTTCTGCGTCGGCTTGATACCGACGATTTCGACTTCCTCGCCCACCTTGATGATGCCGCGCTCGATGCGCCCGGTGCAGACCGTGCCGCGTCCGGAGATCGAGAACACGTCTTCGACCGGCATCAGGAACGGCTGATCCTTCGGACGCTCCGGCTGCGGGATATAGTCGTCCACCGCCTTCATGAGTTCGAGGATCGCTTCCTTGCCGAGCTTCACATCCTTGTCTTCGAGCGCCATCAACGCCGAGCCCTTGATTACGGGGACCTTGTCGCCGGGGAAGTTGTACTTGGACAGAAGCTCCCGGACCTCGAGCTCGACGAGTTCAAGGAGCTCCGGATCGTCGACCATGTCGACCTTGTTAAGGAACACCACCAGCGCCGGCACACCGACCTGACGAGCGAGCAGAATGTGCTCGCGGGTCTGCGGCATCGGGCCATCGGCCGCGCTGACGACCAGGATGGCGCCGTCCATCTGCGCCGCGCCGGTGATCATGTTCTTCACGTAGTCCGCGTGTCCCGGACAATCGACATGCGCATAATGGCGCTTGTCGGTCTCGTACTCGACGTGCGCGGTAGCAATGGTGATGCCGCGCGCTTTCTCTTCCGGCGCTTTGTCGATCTGGTCATAGGCGGTGTACTTGGCCTGGCCTTTCTCCGCCAACACCTTGGTAATCGCCGCCGTCAATGACGTCTTGCCGTGATCGACGTGGCCGATGGTGCCGATGTTGCAATGCGGCTTGCTACGGTTGAATTTTTCCTTGGCCATGTGGCTCTCCGTTCCGGCTTTCTTTCTTTGACGTTGCTAAATCGCGATCAGGCGAACTTCGCCTGAACCTCGTCTGCGATGCCCTTGGGCACCTCGGCATAGTGATCGAACTGCATAGTGAATGTGGCGCGGCCCTGACTCATTGAGCGCAAGTTGTTGACGTAAGAGAACATGTTGGCGAGCGGCACCATCGCCGTAATGACGTTGGCGTTGCCGCGCATATCTTGGCCTTGAATTTGGCCGCGCCGGGAATTGAGATCGCCGATGACGGAGCCGGTATAATCCTCCGGCGTCACGACCTCGACTTTCATCACCGGCTCGAGCAGCACCGGGCCGCCCTTCTGCAACGCCTCGCGCATAGCCGCGCGCGCCGCGATCTCGAAGGCCATCGCCGAGGAATCGACGTCGTGCGAGGCGCCGTCGATCAGGCTGACCTTGAGGTCAACCACCGGGAAGCCGGCAAGCACGCCCGTAGTCAGCACGCCTTCGAGGCCCTTTTCCACGGCGGGGATGAATTCCTTTGGCACCGCGCCACCGACGATTTCGTTCTCAAACTCGAAGCCCGCGCCGGGCGTACTTGGCTCAGCGATGATCTTGATCTTCGCATACTGACCGTGGCCGCCGGTTTGTTTCCGGTGCGTATAATCGACAGTGGCCGGGCGGGTGATCTTCTCGCGATAGGCGACTTGCGGGGCGCCGAAATTGGCGTCGACCTTATAGGTGCGCTTGAGGATATCCACTTTGATATCGAGGTGAAGTTCGCCCATGCCCTTGATGATGGTCTGGCCGGACTCTTGATCGGTGGTAACGCGAAATGACGGATCTTCGGCCACCAATTTCGCCAGCGCAACGCCGAGCTTCTCCTGGTCAGCCTTCGATTTCGGCTCGATAGCGATCTCAATGACCGGATCGGGAAATTCCATCTTTTCCAGGATCACCGGCTTCTGCGGGTCGCACAACGTGTCGCCGGTGCGCACTTCCTTGAGGCCCGCCAGCGCGACTATGTCGCCGGCAAACGCTTCCTTGATGTCCTCGCGGTTGTTGGCATGCATCAGCAGCATGCGGCCAACACGCTCTTTGCGGTCCTTGGTCGAGTTCATTACGCCGGTTGAGCTCTCGAGCGTGCCGGAATAGATGCGGCAGAACGTGATGGTGCCGACAAAGGGGTCGTCCATGATCTTGAACGCGAGCAAAGCCATTGGCTCGGCGTCGGACGGAAGCCGTACAATCTCGTTGCCCTTGAGATCGACGCCCTTGATCGGCGGCACGTCGAGCGGCGAAGGCAGATAATCGACCACGGCATCAAGCAGCGGCTGTACGCCCTTGTTCTTGAAAGCAGAGCCGCACAGCACCGGGAAGAACGTGCTGGCGATGGTGGCCTTGCGGATGAGGCGTTTGAGCGTCGCTACATCTGGCTCATTGCCTTCGAGATACGCCGTCATCGCGTCATCGTCGAGCTCGACCGCGGCCTCAACCAGCTTCTCGCGATATTCCTTCGCTTGATCCTTCAGCTCGTCCGGGATTTCGATGTCGTGATATTTCGCGCCGAGCGTTTCTTCGTCCCAGACCACGCCGACCATGCGTACGAGATCGATGATGCCTTTGAACTGGCTCTCTGACCCGATCGGCAGCTGGATCGCGACCGGCCTGGCGCCAAGGCGATCGACGATATCTTTGAGGCACTGGAAGTAATCCGCGCCGATCTTGTCCATCTTGTTGCAGAACACGATGCGCGGAACGTTATAGCGGTCGCCCTGCCGCCACACCGTCTCGGTCTGCGGCTCGACGCCCTGGTTGGAATCGAGCACGCAAACCGCGCCGTCGAGGACGCGGAGCGAGCGTTCCACCTCGATGGTGAAATCGACGTGGCCGGGCGTGTCGATGATGTTCAGTCTTTTGCCGTTCCAAATCGCGGTGGTCGCGGCCGACGTAATGGTGATGCCACGTTCCTGCTCCTGCTCCATGAAATCCATGGTTGCGGCGCCGTCGTGCACCTCCCCGATCTTGTGGCTCTTGCCGGTATAGTAGAGGACGCGCTCGGTCGTAGTGGTCTTGCCGGCATCGATGTGAGCCATGATGCCGAAGTTGCGGTAATCTTCAATCAGATGGGTGCGGGGCATTTGCAAAAATCCTTCGGTCGCCGGCGTTACCAGCGATAGTGCGAGAAGGCACGGTTGGCCTCGGCCATCCGGTGCGTATCTTCGCGCTTCTTGACTGCGTTCCCCCTGCTATTGGATGCATCGAGCAACTCGGCGGAGAGCCGCTCGGTCATCGTCTTTTCATTGCGCTCGCGCGCCGCCGAAATGATCCAGCGGATACCGAGCGCCTGGCGCCGCGAAGTTCGCACTTCAACGGGCACCTGATAGGTGGCGCCGCCGACCCGGCGCGAGCGCACCTCGATGGACGGCATAACGTTATCGAGCGCCTGCTCAAACACGCCGACCGGATTTTGCCGGGTCTTGCCTTCGATCATGTCGAGGGCGCCGTAGACGATATTCTCCGCCACGGATTTCTTGCCGGCGTGCATCACCGAGTTCATGAACTTGGTGATCACGATATTTCCGAATTTCGGATCTGGCAGGATCTCGCGCTTGTCTGCCCTATGGCGGCGGGACATCTGGTTATTTCCTTCGTCTTTCGTTCCTCATGACGCAAAACGACCCATTATTTGGGCCGTTTTGCTCCGTATTTCGATCTGCGCTGCTTGCGGTTTTTCACGCCCTGGGTGTCGAGCACGCCGCGCAGAATGTGATAGCGCACGCCCGGAAGATCCTTCACGCGGCCGCCGCGGATCATCACCACGGAGTGCTCTTGCAGGTTATGGCCCTCACCGGGGATGTAGCCGATAACCTCGAATCCGTTAGTCAACCGGACCTTTGCAACCTTGCGCAGCGCCGAGTTCGGCTTCTTCGGCGTCGTCGTATAAACGCGCGTGCAAACGCCGCGCTTTTGCGGCGATTGCTGCAAAGCCGGCACTTTCTTTTTCGCGCGCTGCACGACGCGCGGCCTGCGAATGAGCTGATTAACCGTCGGCATGCTTTCTCTTCGCTCCGAGCCCTCAGGCTTTCACTTCGTGCGGACTTGCGCCCGTTGCCGCGCGAAAAACCGTTCGCGCAAAAGAAATCGCGCCATCCGCTCCACGCGCGGAGGGGCGCTTGGTCCCTGCAGAGGACCACGATGCGAGCACCGCGGTCGTGCGCTTAGTTCGTCTGACTTCCGAAGTCAGCGGCAGCGTTTGAGCCTGCTTGTGTCGAGGCGTCGTGCCGAAATCCGCGCGCCGAAGAAAGCGAATAACTTTCAATAACTTGCGTGAACCCGGACATGCCGTTCCGACGAGCGAAGCTCACCGCCTGCCGAAAAGTTCGCGGTATGTATCGGCGGCACCGCGCGAAGTCAAGCTCATATGGGCGTAAAACCCCGATGGCGCAAGCACATCCGCGCTATCCGGCTTGAGACAATCCTACGCCGGCTCCATTCCCTTTTCGCGTATGATGCGCTCGCTTTCCGGTGACTTAAGGAAACCGACGAGGGATCGAGCGGCGTCATGGTCCGCGACCCGGGACGCAAATCCCGCGCTATAGGCGACGAAATTGCCCAGTTGGGCCGGCAGTGGGCCGACAAGATGCGCCCCCTGAACCGGTTGATTTTCGATGATCTGCTGCATCCCGATCTCGGCTTCGCCGCTGGCGACCACCTCGCCCACTGGACGGCCGATCGCCAGCACGGTTTTTTCCTTCATTTCGGCGGCGAGGCCGATGCGCTCAAGCAGCGCCGCCACATACAGGCCGCTCGGACCCTGGCTGTGCGAAATCGACTTCGCGCGCCGCAGCACGTTTTTGAACGCCTCGACGCTCGAAATATCCGGTGCCGGCGCGCCGATCCGCACGATGAAACCGACGATCGAGCGCACAATGTCGGTCTGCGAGCCAGGAACGATGAAGCCTAAGGCCGCGAGCGCGTCGAGCTCGGATCGCGGCATCAGCGCCATATCGAAAACCGCGCCGTCTTCGATCTCTTTCTTGAGAAGGCGCGTAATCGCGAAATGGGCGGAAACCTTTATTCCCTGCGCTTGCTCGAACAACGGCAGGGCCTCGGTGAGGAACCGCCGCATGGCGCCGCCGCTAAACAATGCAAGCTCGGTGGGAGGCTGGCGGGTGATCATGCGGATACCGCGAGCAGCTTTGCCGACACGCCAGCGAAAATCGTCTCCAGCGCAGCAAGGCCGTCCGTTAGCGCTGCCGGCCCGGGCTGGAGGATCAACGACGATTTGATCTCGTACAGCGCACCGCCGCGGACCGCCGCCAGCCGGTCGAAACCAAGGCGGCTCGCGACTTTTTCCGGTCTGAACTTCTTTCCGCACCACGAGCCGATGATGACGTCCGGCTGCCGGTCAATCACTTCCGCGGCGCTGACGATGCGCTCCTTGGCCGACTTGCACGCCGCCCGGTCGGCGAAGACATCCATGCCACCGGCGGCCTCGATCAATTCCGATACCCAGCCGATGCCGGAAATCATCGGCTCGTCCCATTCCTCGAAATAAACCCTCGGCCGCCACGGTAGGCGGGCGGCGCGGCGGCGCGTGGCAGATATTCCCTGGTCGAGTTCCGAGACCAAACGCTCCGCACGGTCAGCGGCACCGACCATGCCGCCGAGTAAACGCACCATGTCGAGAATTTCCGCGACTGTCCGCTGGTTGAAGGCGTGCACACTGACGCCGGCGCGGATCAAAGTCGTAGCGATCTCTGCCTGGAGATCGGAGAAGGTAAGAACGAGATCAGGCGCAAGCGCGAGAATTTTCGGGATATCGGCGGACGTAAAGGCGGAGACGCGCGGCTTTTCGCGGCGGGCCCGTGGCGGGCGCATCACAAAGCCCGAAATGCCGACGACGCGATGCTCTTCGCCGAGCAGGTAAAGCGTCTCGACGGTCTCTTCGGTCAGGCAGACGATCCGCTGCGGCGGGAACAGGTTGCGCTCCATTGGGTAACGTAGAAACGATGGTAGCTTAGGCGGCTTTTCTCACGCTGTCCTTGAGCAAGCCGAGCCCCAACAGGCTTTCCACGCTGGCAACCAACGCTTCCTCGCGCGAGCGAGGCGTCCAGCCCAGCACACGGCGGGCTTTCTCGCTGTTTGCGTTTTTTGTCGTGCCGAGCTCGGGAATAATCTGCTTCACCGCCGGATCGGCCAAGGCGGCGACGCGAACGAGCCAGTTCGGCAATAACCGCGTCGGCACCCTACGCCCGGCCGCTCCCGTCCGCTCCTTGAGCACCAGCGCAATATCGCGAATCGACATGAAATCACCGGCAACGGCAAGGAAGCGTTCGCCCTTCGCGGCCGGATTGGTCATGGCGCGAAGGTGCAGGTCGGCGACGTCACGCACGTCCACGATGCCGAAAACAAGCTGCGGACAGCCGGGCATGGCGCCGTCCATCAGGCGTTGCACGATGAGGATCGATGTCGAGTAATCGGGACCGAGCACCGGACCGAAGACGCCGACCGGGTTGACAACGGAAAGTTCGAGAGCGCCGTCCTCCTTGGCGATAAAGTCCCAAGCAGCGCGTTCCGCAAGCGTCTTCGACTTCACATAGGCGCTAGCGTCGCGCCCTGCAGGGTTAGTCCAATTGGTCTCAGTGAACGGCGCGCTTTGCGGCGCGTGGCCGTAACCAACGGCGGCAAATGACGACGTGAGCACCACACGCTTGACGCCGGCGTCGCGAGCGGCGCGCAGCACGCGCAACGCCCCTTCGCGCGCCGGCACAATGAGCTCGTCTTCGTGCTTTGGAACCGCTGCGGGAAACGGCGAGGCAATATGCAGGACATAATCACAGCCAGCCACCGCTTCGCGCCAGCCGGCGTCGCTTTCGAGATCGGCGGCATAAAACGATAAGCGGTCGCCTGGCGCGGCGCCGCCTTGCTTCAACGCAGCACGCACCTCACCTTCCCGCTTGAGATTGCGGACGGTGGTACGCACCTCGTGGCGGCCGGCAAGCAGCTGCAAAATGCAATGGCTGCCGATAAAGCCCGAGCCGCCCGTTACCAGAACTGTGCTCATCTCCGCCTCCCGACGTCAGGTCACTCGGTCCAGCCGAAAGTACATAGGGATGCTGCATAGAACGAAAAGGCCGCCCTGCGGCGGCCTCCTCGTCGTTATGCGCCCGGGCGGGTTTTACTCCGCCGCCGGCAGTGCCGCAGGCTCCTGCGCGGCCTCAGCGGCTTTCGCCGCCTCCTTCTCGCGCTCCGCGAGAATGAGCTTGTCACGCTTGATCGCCACTTCGCGCAGCCGATTCATCATCGCACCCGTGCCGGCGGGAATGAGCCGGCCGACGATGACGTTCTCCTTGAGCCCATCGAGCGTGTCGGCCTTACCCGAGACCGCGGCTTCGGTGAGGACACGCGTCGTCTCTTGGAACGATGCCGCGGAAATGAAGGAGCGCGTCTGCAGCGACGCCTTGGTAATGCCGAGCAACACCGGGTGGGCGACCGCAGGCTTTTTGCCTTCGGCCACCACGCGAGCGTT
>DATNNI010000044.1:0-11179 GCA_035601915.1 Xanthobacteraceae bacterium | reverse complement strand
TTTTCATGCCCGAACAGGATCGACTCGATGAGGTTCTCTGGCATGGCGCCGCAATTGACGGCGACGAATGGCTTCATGCGGCGCTCACCGGAACCGTGTATCGCCCGCGCGATCAGTTCCTTGCCGACGCCGGATTCACCGGCGACGAGGACTGGAATATTGGAACCCGCGGCCTTTTCCGCCATGCGCAGTACGGATTGCATGACCGCGTTCTTGGTAATGACGTCACCGATACCGAGCGTACCGGAGCGGCTGTGTTTGATCCGATTGAGCTCGCCTTCAAGCGCTCGCAAGTTGAGCGCGTTGCGCAGGCTTACCTGTAACCGCTCCGCGCCGACCGGCTTGACCACAAAATCGACGGCGCCAGCCCGCATCGCTGAGACGACGTTGTCTATTCCGCCGTGCGCGGTCTGCACGATCACAGGCACCGTAATTGCCGCTTGACGCAACTTGGCGAGCACGCCGAGCCCATCGAGGTTCGGCATGACCAGATCGAGGATGACGGCGTCGAACCGGGCGCCCTCTGGCCCCGTCAGAAGGGCTAAAGCCGCATCGCCGTTATCGAGCGATTGCGTTTCGTAGCCCGACTTTTGCAGCATGTTTTCGACAAGGCGGCATTGCACCGGATCGTCATCAACAACAAGGATGCCCACGGATATCCTCAACTATCTCGCAAGTGGCGTTTGTGCCGTTTCGGGGCACTCTGGGCGCGGGTGTTTAAAGCGCCGTTAAACCTGGCAGCGGCGGGCGCTGGAGCAGAGCGGGGCCGGTATGCGATGGGGCAGGGGGGAACTTACGGCGTCTCCCGCGATTGCTGCCGTGGCGCCGCGCCTGATCTGTCTATTTGTGTCGGAATCGAAAGGACACTGGCAAATATTGTTTTAGTGCGGCTTTTGGTTCGGAAGTCCGCATAACGCGTTAGCGACAAGAATGATGCAGACTTCTGAACCGCCGCACTATGGCCGCGCCGCGGCGAGCATTTCAGCAAAGCGTCTGGCGAAGGTGTGCACGTCGCCGGGCCAGCGCGCTGAAACGTAGTTGCCATCGCGCACGACAAAAGCCGGCCGCTCGTCGTCGAAAGTATCGCGAACCAAGCCGCTCGTTTTTTGCCGGTAGTGCGGATCGCTTTGCGGCACGTCGAGGAAATCCGAAGGGCTCGCGAGCGCACGCGTGACTTCCTGCTCGACCGACATATAGCCTTCCGGTTTGCCCGGGCCGTCGTCGTAAGTTCGGTAATAGCCGGGGTCCCAGAAGCGAACGATTCGCCCGACCCGCCACGCGGCGCGCTCTAGCGCCCAGGTGAGCGCGGTCGTGCGGCGGCCGAACAGCGCCGAGCGGCCATCGGCGCCGCGGCTTCTCGCCGCGAGCAAAACGCCGTGGCAGATCGCCGCCACCGGCAATCCCGCGGCGAAAAAATCGGCGACTAGACGCTGCAATGTCTCGCTCTCGAGATATTCGCGCATGCCGCGGGCGCGATGTCCGCCGGGAAGAAGGAGGCCGTCGAAATCCTCGCGGCGGATTTGCTTCCAGGAGAGCGGCGCTTGGTAGGCCGGGTCGGCCCGCATGCGCGTATAAGCTGCGCACGCGTCGGCATTGGCCCGCATCAGCCGTCCGATCGCGGCGACATGCTTGAGGCCCGGCAGAAAGCCCCACACATCGAGCCCCTCGCCGGACAGCATTATGTCGTCGGCCTCGCCGGGGCGGCCGTCTGGTGTCGCAAAATTGACGGAATGGCCGAGTTGCTTGAGTACGCTCCAACTCACGGCGGCTTCGCTCGGGTCGAAATCTTTGCGCGGGAGCGGAATGAGGACTTTCGCCATGCCGCTGCTCCAGGTTGCCGGCGCGCTGTGGCCGCCTTGCGCATGCCTTGTTGCGGCGCCACATCAGTAGGCGGTGAGGAAGAATCTTATCGCAAAAACTGCCATGCCTTCCAAGCGAGCGACCCGAAAAACCGCCGCCAAGCGGCCGGTGACCAAAGCCTCGACCAGCAATAAGGCGCTTGGCGCGCTGCCGGAATGGAATTTGTCCGATCTCTATTCCGGGTTGGACGATCCCGCGATCAAGCGGGACCTCGACCGGGCCGACGCGGGCTGCGCGGCATTCGAAGTCGCCTACAAAGGAAAGCTCGCCGAGATGGCGGCATCGCCGCAGGCCGGCACGGCGCTCGCGGCGGCGGTGAAAAGCTACGAAGCCATCGACGATCTGATGGGCCGGCTCGGCTCTTATGCGGGCCTGTTACATGCTGGCGATACACTCGATCCGGCGCGCAGCAAATTCTATGGCGACGTGCAGGAGCGGCTGACCGCGGCATCGACCCATTTGTTGTTCTTCGCGCTTGAACTCAATCGTGTCGACGACGCGCTTTTGGAAGCGGCGTTGAGAGATCCGGTGCTTGGCCATTACCGGCCGTGGCTGGAAGATGTGCGCCGGTATCGGCCGTATCAGCTGGAAGATCGCGTTGAACAGCTGTTCCACGAAAAATCCATGACCGCCTATTCGGCATGGAACCGGCTGTTCGATGCCACCATCGCCTCGTTGCGGTTCAAGGTGTTGGGCAAGACGCTCGCGATCGAGCCGACGCTAAACCTGCTGCAGGATCGCTCAGGAAAAAAGCGCAAGGCAGCGGCCGAGGCGCTGGCGCACACGCTCAAGGACAACGCCCGGCAGTTTGCGCTCATCACCAATACGCTGGCGAAGGATAAGGAAATCTCCGACCGCTGGCGCGGTTTTGCCGACATCGCAGACGCGCGCAACCTCGACAATCGGGTCGAGGGCGAGGTGGTCGACGCGCTCGTCGCGGCCGTGCGCGCCGCCTATCCGCAGCTGTCGCACCGTTATTACGCGTTAAAGGCGAAATGGTTCGGCAAGAAAAAATTGCCGCATTGGGACCGCAACGCGCCGCTGCCGCGGGTGCCGACGCACATCGTCGGCTGGGCTGAGGCGCGCAAGACCGTGCTCACGGCCTACGCCGCGTTTTCGCCGAAGATGGCAGAGATTGCCGAGCGTTTCTTTGCCGAGCGCTGGATCGACGCACCGGTGCGTCCGGGCAAGGCGCCGGGTGCATTCGCTCATCCGACGACGCCGTCGGCGCACCCTTATGTGCTGCTCAATTATCAGGGCAAGACGCGGGACGTGATGACGTTAGCGCACGAATTAGGTCACGGCGTGCATCAAGTGCTTGCCGCACCGAACGGCGCGCTGATGGCGCCGACCCCGCTGACCCTTGCCGAGACGGCAAGCGTGTTCGGCGAAATGCTCACCTTCAGGCGTCTCCTGGCCGATACCCGCGACGCAAAAGAACGAAAGGCCATGCTCGCCGCCAAAGTCGAGGACATGATCAACACCGTGGTGCGCCAGATCGCCTTTTACAGCTTCGAGCGCTCCGTCCACACCGAGCGCAAGAACGGTGAATTGACCGCAGATCGGATCGGGGAATTATGGCTTGAGGTGCAACGCGAGAGCCTCGGCCCTGCGATCGAACTCAAGCCCGGTTACGAGTCGTTCTGGGCGTACATTCCGCATTTCATCCACTCGCCGTTTTACGTTTACGCTTACGCCTTCGGCGATTGCCTGGTGAACTCGCTTTACGCGGTCTATGAGCACGCGGAGGAAGGTTTTGCCGACCGCTATCTCGCCATGCTGGCGGCCGGCGGCACCAAGCATCACTCCGAGTTGCTTGCGCCTTTCGGCCTCGATGCGCGCGACCCCGCGTTCTGGCAGGGCGGCCTTGGCGTGATCGAGCGGATGATCACCGAGTTGGAGCAGCTTTAGGAATTGGCTCAGGGCCGGTTGATGCAGGGCCGTCCGCCCCTCGTGGTCAGCATATATTCCATGCATTGCATGGTGAGGTCGCGTGTCGGGGCGCCGTCTTGCTCCAGGCGATAAACTTTACGGGTGATGGTTTTGTTTTCGTCGCGGCCGCAGACCATTGCGGTGTGATTTAAGATCGTTTTCGATGATTCTCTGTCAGCGTGATTTTTTGCTTTGCATCTTCGCCGCGCGTGAACGCCATCGTCGCTGCCAACCCGCCCTTCTCGTCGGCCGCGTCATAATGCTAGTCGGCGTTGAAGTCTTTCGCGATCTCGTCGACGAAGATCAGATCTTGAATCTTCCCAAACCGTTTTTGCGACGGAGCCACAACAAGCTGGCGGTGATTGAATACGACCTGCACATCTGCGGACCTGCCGGCACAGCCCCATTCCCAGCGTCCGGCGTGCGCGTCGCTGGCAAACGCGAACACCATCAGCGCCACAGCGGCAATTGCCGCAATTTGTTGTTTCATCGCCGCTGCCATTCTGCCAAGGTCGTTTCCTAATGCTATTGCGTTAACGGATTGATGGCCGACCGCGAGAAAAACCGCTTCACCGCGCGCGCCGCGCGCTACGCCCGTGTCGGCGCCAACGTCGGCCGCGTAGCGGCGCGCTATGGCGGCAGGCGCCTCCTTGGTGGCGAGCCCAACCGCGCCGGCGAAGCCTCCGCGCTCGCCTCGGCGCTCGGCAATCTCAAAGGTCCGTTGATGAAAGTCGCCCAATTGATGGCGACCATCCCGGATCTGCTGCCGCCTGAATACGCGGAGGAGCTGCAGAAGCTGCAAAGTGAAGCGCCGCCGATGGGCTGGGCCTTCGTCAAACGACGCATGAACGCCGAACTCGGTTCCGATTGGCAGGACAAATTTGCCAGCTTCGAGCACCATCCGGCTGCGGCTGCTTCGCTTGGCCAAGTTCATCGCGCGCGTTCGCTCGACGGCGCGGCGCTCGCGTGCAAACTTCAATATCCCGACATGCAGTCCGCGGTCGAAGCGGACTTGCAGCAATTACAATGGCTCCTTGCCATCCGGCGGCGGCTCGATTCGGCGATCGACACCAGCGAGATCGGTAAGGAGATCGGCGAGCGGGTTCGCGAGGAGCTCGACTACCGCCGCGAGGCAAAGCACGTCGCGCTTTACCGGCAGATGCTCGACGGCGTCGATATCGTGCATGTGCCGCAAACATGGCCCGAGCTCTCGACCGGACGTTTGCTCACGCTCGACTGGCTTGAGGGCACGCGCATGCTTGCCCACAAGAGCGACCCGCTGCCGGTGCGCAATGTGCTGGCACGCGCCATGTTCAGCGCCTGGTGGTTCCCCTTCAGCCGCTTCGGCGTCATTCACGGTGACCCGCATCTCGGCAACTACACTGTTTTTGCGCGCGGCGGGAAGCCGGCGGGGATCAATCTTTTGGATTACGGTTGCGTCCGTATTTTTGCGCCGAAATTCGTGCAAGGCGTGGTCGATCTCTACCACGGGCTTTTGCATGGCGACGATGATCTCATCGTGGGCGCCTACGAAACGTGGGGCTTCCGCCGGCTTTCTCGCGACCTGATCGAAACGCTGAACATCTGGGCGCGCTTTATTTACGCGCCGCTTCTCGATGACCGGGTGCGCACCATCGCCGATGGCGTGGCGCCCGGCGAATATGGCCGCCGCGAAGCGTTTCGGGTCCATCAGGCGCTCAAACGCAAGGGGCCAGTGACTGTGCCACGCGAATTCGTGTTCATGGATCGCGCCGCAATCGGATTAGGCGCGGTATTTTTGCACCTGCGCGCGGAACTGAATTTCTATCGCCTCTTTAACGAGGCGATCGAGAACTTTTCCATGGATCGTCTCGGCAAGCGCCAGGCGGCGGCGCTCAAGGCGGCCGGCCTATAGGAGGAATGATGGCGAGTATTTGGGCTCGCAAGTCCATTGCGGCTTTGCAGGCGGAGGCGGAGGAGCCGGAGACCCAGGCGCTCGTCGCGCATGGCGGCGTGCCACTCAAGCGGACGCTGTCGGCGCTCAACCTTGTCGCGCTCGGCATCGGCGCGATTATCGGCGCCGGTATTTTTGTGCTGACCGGACATGCGGCCGCCGCCAATGCGGGGCCGGCGATCACGCTCTCGTTTGTTCTGGGCGCAATCGCCTGTGTTTTCGCCGGACTTTGCTACGCGGAAATGTCTTCGACGGTGCCGATCGCCGGCAGCGCCTACACCTATGCCTACGCAACTTTGGGCGAGTTGATCGCCTGGATCATCGGCTGGGACCTGATCCTCGAATATATGCTCGGCGCGGCCACGGTCGCGATCGGCTGGTCGGGTTATGTGGTGAGCTTCTTCAAGGATTTCGGCGTTGTGGTGCCGCAAGCTCTCGCCGCGGCGCCGTTCGCCTATGATCCGGCAACGGACGCTTGGCATGCGACCGGCGCGATCCTTAATATTCCGGCGATGATTGTGGTCGTGGCGATCACGGCCGTCCTCGTCGTCGGGGTGCGCGAGTCGGCGCGGGCCAACGCGGTGATTGTCGCCATCAAGCTCGTCATTATTTTGGTGTTTATTGCGGTCGCCGCGCCGTTTGTGAGCACGGCGCATTGGGTGACCGCGGCGAACCCGTCGGGCAATTTCATTCCGCCGAATACCGGCCCCGGCCAGTTCGGGTTCAGCGGTGTCTTGCGCGGCGCTGCGGTGGTTTTCTTCGCCTATATCGGGTTCGACGCCGTTTCGACCGCCGCGCAGGAAGCCAAGAACCCGCAGCGCGACATGCCGATCGGCATTCTCGGCTCGCTTGCCCTGTGCACGGTGCTCTACGTTGCGGTCGGTATCGTGCTCACCGGCATCGTGCCCTACGACAAACTCAACGTGCCAGACCCGATCGCTGTCGGGATCGATGCGATCGGCCTGAATTTTCTTTCACCGGTCCTCAAGATCGGCATCATTCTTGGCCTGACGTCGGTGATCCTGGTGATGATGCTGGGTCAGCCGAGAATTTTTTATTCCATGGCCCGCGATGGATTGTTGCCGGCGGTCGCGGCGCGCGTCCATCCCCGCTTTCGCACGCCCTACGTCACCACCATTATCACCGGAATAGTCGTGACGGCCTTTGCCGGATTTCTGCCGATAGGTCTCGTTGGTGAACTAGTGAGTATCGGTACGCTCTTTGCCTTTGCTATCGTGTCCGCGGGCGTGTTGGTGTTGCGTATCACCAATCCGGGACTTGAGCGGCCGTTCAAGACGCCTGCCGTCTTTATTGTTGCTCCGCTGGGGGTGGCGTCTTCGCTATTCCTGATGGCTGGGCTACCGCTCGACACTTGGCTGCGATTTGCCGGTTGGCTGATTATCGGGATTTTGCTTTACGGATTTTACGGCATGAGGCACAGCCGTGCCGGGCGTGATTTAGCGGCGGTGCGTCCATAACATCCTTGCGCTGACGTTGCGCGAGGGCGCAACGTGCTGATGAAACGGGGCAGGGCAACTGTGCATCCGATCTTCGTGAAAAGCGGAGAAGCGTCGGCGACGCTCCCGATCTGGTTCGTTAGTCCGGCGAACTATGCGGAGGTCCGCGGGCGGCTTGACGGACAGAATCTTGCCTTCGCCGATGCGGGCGGTTTCGAGCCTAAAGCCGGCCGATACTTGTTGCTGCCTGGGGCGAAAGAGCAGGGGCTCGGCGCGGTCCTTTTTGGGCTCGAAGGCGCGGGCGAGCCCCGCGATCCTTTTCTTCCCGGATTGTTGCCGCAGCTTCTTCCCGCCGGCGGGTACCGGTTCGCCAACGATCCATATGACGCGCGGCTGGCGGCGCTTAGCTTCGCGCTCGGGGCTTACGCTTTTTCGCGCTATCGCAAGGTCGAGCGCGGCGACGTCAAGCTCGACCTGCCACAGAGCGTCGATCGCGACGAACTTGAGCGCGTCATCGAAGGCGTGACGCTTGCGCGCGACCTGATCAATACGCCGGCGAACGATATGGGCCCGGCGGAGCTTGAAGAGGCCGCGCGCGCACTGGCCGCACGTCATGGCGCAAAAATGCGCACCATCGTTGGCGACGATCTCTTGACCGAGAAATTTCCGCTTATCCATGCCGTCGGACGCGCGTCCTCGCGTACACCGCGGCTTATCGAGCTCACCTGGGGCGAGGGGGATCACCCGCTGGTCACCCTCGTTGGCAAAGGCGTTTGTTTTGACTCCGGCGGTCTCGACATCAAGTCCGAGAGCGCGATGTCGCTGATGAAGAAGGACATGGGCGGCGCCGCGAGCGTGCTGGCGCTGGCGCACATGGTCATGAGCCGCGGACTGAAGATCAAGCTCAGGGTCTTGATTCCGGCGGTGGAGAATTCGATCGACGGCGAGGCGTTCCGGCCGGGCGACATCTATGTCTCGCGCAAAGGCCTTAGCGTCGAAGTCGGAAATACCGATGCCGAAGGGCGGCTGGTGCTCGCCGACGCCATAGCGTGGGCCGACGAAAGCGCACCGGATTTGCTGATCGATTTGGGTACGCTGACCGGCGCGGCACGCGTCGCGCTTGGTCCTGATCTGCCGCCCTTCTACACCGAGGACGAAACGTTCGCGGCGAATCTCTCCCGCCACGGCTTTGCCGAGAACGACCCGATGTGGCGGCTGCCGTTGTGGGCGCCCTACAATGCGCTGCTCGAATCGAAAGTCGCCGACTTGAATAATGTCAGCTCGCGCGGCTTTGCCGGCTCAATCACCTGTGCGCTTTTTCTCAAACGGTTTGTATCGCTCGCCAGGATTTGGTTGCACATTGACATCTATGCCTGGACGCCCACTACCAAGCCCGGCCGGCCCGAGGGCGGCGAATGCCAAGGCGCGCGCGCCCTCTACGCGCTGCTTGCCGAGCGTTACGGCTGAGGGAAGAACGCGATGCGCCCTTTCGATCCGCGGGTCACGCCGGCACGCGCCGATCTTGCGGCGAAGGAACTTCAGGGCAAGGTCGCGGCTCCACGTTACGCCGAAGGCAGCGCTTACGAAGTCGTCGCGCCGCGAACGCCGGTTCGCGGCGAGCCGGTGTCCGATGCGCCGCTCGCGACCGAGGCGCTCAGAGGCGAACGCGTAACGGTCTACGATATCAATGCCGAAGGCTGGGCTTGGGGTCAGCTGTCAGCCGACGGCTACGTCGGCTGGCTGGCGGAGAGCGCGCTTAAGCCGGCTGGGCCGCAGCCGACGCACAAAGTCACGGCGCTGCGCACGCTGGTATTCCCCGGACCTTCAATCAAACTTCCGCCGCTTGAAGCGCTGCCCTTCGGTGCGCAACTCGTTGTGGTTGAGACGAAGGATCAGATGGCCATCACGCCGGCGCGGGGCTACGTGCCGGCGGTGCATCTTGCGCCCGTTAAACAATATGAGCGGGATTTCGTCGCCGTCGCCGAACGCTTCGTTGGGGCGCCTTATTTGTGGGGCGGCAAAACCGTCCTTGGTCTTGATTGTTCGGGCCTCGTCCAGGTCGCGCTTGCGGCATGCGATGTTGCCAGCCCGCGCGACAGCGACATGCAGGAAGAGGCGCTTGGCGCAAAGGTGACAATTGCCAGCGGACTAGGCGACCTGCAGCGCGGGGATCTCGTGTTCTGGAAGGACCACGTCGCCGTAGTTCGGGATCGCAGCAGCCTGATACACGCCAATGCGTTTCACATGGCGGTCGCGATCGAGCCTATTGCAGAAGCCGTCGGCCGCATCCGCGCCGGCGGCACAGAAATTTCAAGCATTCGGCGGCTGTCCCGCACGACCGCTTCCTAGCGGCGCGCCGCCGAAGATGATCTAATCTCGCGGTCGGCCGAATTCAGCCGGCGGCCGGAGCGCACGCCATGACCAACGAAGTGGACCCGCAAGTCCCGCCGTTAAGCGTTCCCCGGACTGCTTCGCCGCATCCCGCTCACCACGCGAGCTTCTGGATCCGCGAGCTGCCGTTCACGCTGGTTTTGCTGCTCACCATCGGGGGCGTCGGTTACACGAGCTTCTCCAAACATCCGGTCTTGATCTACTGGGAAATTCTCGCGCCGGTGATCGGCCTCGTCTGCGTATGGTACGGCTGGCCGAGCGTGGCCGACAATCAGGCACGGCTTCGTTTGATCGGGACGCAAGTGCTGCACTGGCTGGCGTTCCTTTTGGTAATGAACATGGTTTACCTCTCCACGGTGCAGCGCGTGTTCAACGCCACCGGCACCGGCCTTGCGATTTTCACTCTGCTTGCGCTCGGCACCTTCACCGCCGGCGTGCATATTCTTGCTTGGCAGGTCTGCCTGCTCGGCCTGATCATGGCGTTCGGAATTCCGGCGATTGCGTGGATTGAAAATTCGGCGTTGCTGTTCGTGCTCATTGCCGCCGTTATTGTAGGAATTGCGATAGTTGTTTGGTGGCACCTGCGCCAGCGGCGAACGAGCCTGTACTGAGCGCGTCGCGCCGACGCGAGTGGGACGTTTGCTGATCTTTCTGCCCAAACGCAAAAAGTTGGGCCGCTGCCACCGCGGCCAATCGCTTGCCTTCGCCGGTCACCCGTATAACCTCACGGAGCGCGGACGTACCGCGCCAACAACGCGCGAATGGGGGAGGAATCATGCGATTACGCATTTTCGCAAATGCCGCGGTTAGTCTGGCGGCTATGGCGGCGGCGGGATTTGTGTTGCCAAAAGCTCATGCCGAGTCGCCAGTCGAGCGCGGCTCGTACCTCGTCGTCGTTGCCGGCTGCAACGACTGCCACACGCCCGGCTTCTTCCTCGGCAAGCCCGACAAGGACAAGTTCCTCGGCGGCTCGGATGTGGGCTTCGAGATTCCCGGCCTTGGTGTGTTCAACGGCAGAAACATCACGCCGGACAAGGAAACCGGCATCGGTGCCTGGACCGACGAGCAAATCGCAACCGTGATCACCACCGGCAAGCGCCCCGATGGACGGCAGCTGGCGCCGATCATGAACTATGCCGCCTTTACGCATCTGACCAAGGAGGATGTGGCGGCCGTTGTCGCTTATCTCCGCAGCATACCTCCAGTGCACAACCAGGTGGCCGGACCGTTCAAGCCGGGCGAAAAAGTGTCGATCTTCACCTTCAGAATCGAGCCACCGGGACAGACGGCGGCCGACGCGCCGAAGTAATAAGCATCGACGTTACCAGGCGGGCGATTATTGGCCGGCGGCCGGCATTGTTCGGCCCCGCGTCCGTCGTGTCATGCAGATAGTTGTGAGCTAGGATTGTTGCGGGCGGACTGTGCGCGGAACCATCGCGCCGCTTGCGGCCGCGCCCAGAGCCAGTAGGGCGGCCAGAATCATAATCTTCTGGATGCTGTCGCCGAGCGACGTCTTGATAATGATCTGCGCGCGCGTTTGCTCGGCGTCTGCCGTGGTGGACGCGGCCTGCGACATGATGAACTGGCCGCGCGCCGCCTCGACGGC
>DATNNI010000043.1:0-4831 GCA_035601915.1 Xanthobacteraceae bacterium | reverse complement strand
AGATTGGTCTCATGCCACTTGGGATGGCGCGGTGGTTTTTGCAGCTCGGCCAGCTTTGGAAAGAACGCATCGACGAACTTGGCGATGCGGCTGTAACGCTCCGATTGACGCGGCCAGTTATAAGCGATCAGCACCGCGCCGACCGCAATCGTGCCGACGTCGGCGCCGGCATCGACCATGTTCGGATAATCGTCGTGATCGAGCGTCGCCGGCAAATAATCGTTTTGCAGTTGTTTGGCGAACGGCACCGGCAGAAAGCGGAAGCCGTCGGCCGCCTTGAGCTTGCCCATCGAGCCCGCCGCCTTGCCGGCGATCAGAATGGTTGCGGCGATCTCGCCCGATTTGATCCTTTCGAACGCATCCCCCTGGCCCATGTTGACTTCCTGGGCCTTGATGCCGAGGCGCTTGAAAATATTACGCGTCGAAATCTGGCTGCCGCTGCCGGGGTCGCTGAAGTTTACTTTCTTGCCGGCGAGTTGCTCGACTGAGTCGATGCCCGAGTCGGCGCGCACGACGACGTGCATTTCCTCATTGAACAGTTTCGCGATGTAGACGATCTGGTCGTCGATATTGCCGATTTCGTTGCTCTCGCGAAATTCGTTGAGAATAACCGACTGGGTGATGCCGAGATCGATGCCCTTTAGGAAGCGGACATCGCGGATGTTCTGGCCGCCGCCTTTGCCGATTACTGGCAAAACCCGGAAGTCGTCTCCGTTGTCGAGAACGGCGGACAGATCGTAGGCGATATTCAAATAGGTGCCGTTCGGATTGCCGGACACGATCGCGATCGTGTTGGCATTCAAACGTTCACCAATAGTGCCAAGATTAGGCTTATCCGGCATCGGCCGTGCGCCGACGCCGCCGATGAATGCGATTTGTAGGGAAAAGGCTGCGGTCAACGCGACCGCGACCCATACGCAAAATACCTGATAAGGCCTAAGTGGCCGCCGCGAGCCTCCCCCCATGTGCACCCCGTGCAGCGGGCCCACGCTTTACGCCACACACACAACGCGTCCGTAGACCCGCACCCATACCGACACCCCACCCCGCCGCGTTTCGAGCTTCACGTTTGATTGTGATACGTGCGCCCCCCGCGGACTTGAGTCGAAACGTCAGAAACCTTTCAGGCGGCGATATGATCGGGATTTGATGATTCTGCGGCGCGCGTGCCCCAATCTTGGGTGATGCGGAAAAAAGCATTTATTTACATCGCGAGATTGTGGCGAGCCGACAAGTAATCCACAGCTTGTCTTCGCGCTTGTATGAGCTAAATATCGCCGATCACGCTTACCTGCATTCGTCGGCAGTGAGTGAGCACTAGGAGCTAAAGAATGGTCGCGCTGACCTTCCCCGACGGCGCGCGTCGGGAATATCCCCCCCACTCCACCGGCCTGGATGTCGCCAAAAGCATTTCGCCGTCGCTCGCCAAGCGCACGGTGGCGATGATGCTCGATGGCCTGCTAGCCGATCTTTCCGACCCCATCGAGCACGACGCGAAAATTGAATTTTTGAATCGCGACGACCCCCGCGTGCTTGAGCTCATTCGCCATGACGCCGCGCACGTGCTCGCCGAAGCGGTACAGAGCTTGTGGCCCGGAACACAAGTCACCATCGGGCCGGTGATCGAGAACGGCTTCTATTACGATTTTTATCGCAATCAGCCGTTCGCGCCTGAAGACTTCGAATCCATAGAAAAGAAAATGCGGGAGATCATTGCCCGCGATAAACCATTCACCAAGGAAGTCTGGTCGCGCGAAGAAACAAAGAAGGTTTTTCGCGACAAGGGTGAAATGTTCAAGGTCGAGCTGATCGACGCCATCCCCGAAAACCAGCAAATAAAGATCTACAAGCAAGGCGACTGGTTCGATCTCTGCCGCGGCCCGCACATGACGTCGACCGGCAAAGTGGGTGACGCCTTTAAGCTCTTGAAGGTCGCGGGCGCCTATTGGCGCGGCGATTCCAACCGCGAAATGCTGTCGCGTATCTACGGCACCGCGTTCGCCAAGCGGCCTGAGCTCGACGCCTATCTGCATCAAATCGAGGAGGCCGAAAAACGCGACCACCGCCGGCTCGGCCGCGAGATGGATTTGTTTCACTTTCAGGAAGAGGCGCCGGGTTCGGTATTCTGGCACCCAAAAGGCTGGACGCTGTTTCAGACGTTGGAGACTTACATCCGCCGCCGGCAGTCGGACGCCGGCTATGCCGAAGTCAATGCACCACAGCTTATCGATTCATCGCTGTGGGTCGCCTCCGGCCACATGGCGACATTCCGCGACGGCATGTTCTTAGTTGAGCCGCGCAAGGAGGACGAGCGTACCTACGTCATCAAGCCGATGAACTGCCCGGGCCATATTCAGATTTTCAAGAACGGGCTGAAATCTTATCGCGATCTGCCGCTCAAGATCGCCGAATTCGGCAAAGTGCATCGGTTTGAACCCTCAGGCGCGCTGCATGGACTCATGCGCGTGCGTGCCTTCACTCAGGACGACGCACACATCTTCGTCACCGAGCAGCAGATCGCGGAGGAGGTTCTCGCCGTCAACAATTTGATCCTCTCGATCTACCAAGACTTCGGCTTTGACGATGTGCGCATCAAATTTTCCGATCGTCCGGAAAAGCGCATCGGCGAAGACGCGGTTTGGGACAAGGCGGAAGCCGCGTTGATGCAGGCGCTCGAAGCGTCGGGGCGGCCGTGGGCGTTAAACAAAGGCGAAGGTGCGTTTTACGGGCCCAAGCTCGAATACGTGCTGCGCGACGCGATCGGCCGCGACTGGCAATGCGGCACAGTGCAAGTCGATCTAAACATGCCCGGCCGGCTTGGCGCCTTCTATATCGACGAACACTCCGACAAAGTCACGCCGGTGATGTTGCATCGGGCGATGTTCGGTTCGCTCGAACGTTTTACCGGCATAATGATCGAGCACTATGCGGGTCATCTGCCGTTGTGGCTTTCGCCGCTGCAAATCGTGGTTGCTACTATCACTTCGGACGCTGACGCTTACGCACGCGAGGTGATAACCGCCGCGCGACGGCTGGGACTGCGCGTCGAGGGCGATCTTCGCAATGAGAAAATCAACTACAAGGTCCGCGAGCACTCACTCGCGAAAGTGCCGGTGCTGCTCGTGGTCGGCAAAAAAGAGGCTGCCGAGCGCACGGTTTCGATTCGCCGTCTAGGCAGCGATGAGCAGCGCGTGACCGCGCTCGACGCCGCTCTTGCCGCGCTCGCGCAAGAAGCAGTGCCGCCGGATATGACGCGGTTGCAGAAGGCGGCATAGCGGATAGCAACGCCCGTACTGAGCGGCGCCGGCTAGCGCGCCAGTACCTGCACTTCCCCATCAACGCCGGTAATCACCTTGAAGTCGCGCTGAAAGGCCTTGCCGCCGTTGCGGGCGATGACATGATAGTCGCCCTCGGCAAGCACCACCCGCGGAAAGGCCCCCATAGATTCCTTGATCACGTCGCCGCCAGGCGTCAAAACCGTCCACTGCGTATTGGCAAGCGCTTCCGCGCCCGGTTCGTTGACCAATTTGAGCGTTATGACCGCGGCACGGTGGTTCACCGAGATATCGGTGAGCTTGGCCGCTTGGACGTGGACGTCCGAACGGACCACCGAATTGCCGTCCCCGTAATTCGAAACGATGTAGTACGTCCCTTGCGGAAGCAAGACCACATCGCCGGTCATCACGCTCTGCGCAATCGGTCGCCGCTCCGTGGTGTCGAACTGACTGCCGTTGAAAATCTCAAACGAAATCTGTCCGGCGGGAATGCGCGCATCGCCCACGCGCCCCTCCAACCGAACGCCGCCCGCCGGGATATCGAAGACTTCGCGCACGGTCTCCGCACGCAATTGCACCGCCTTTGCCGCGCTCGCAAGCCCGAGGCTTGCGTGAACGACGTAATTGCCCGGAGGCAGGACGAAGGTCGCCGCCGCCGACTTCTCTTCTTTGATCAGCCGATAGATTCCCCCGGCGTCGGGCTTGGCCGCGTAAATCCGCCAGACAAGCCCGCCCCCGATTGCCGGTGCGTCGCGGCCGTAGCGCGCAGACAGCGCAAGCGCTACATGCCCGGCCGGCACCATAGGCACAGCCTGCGCGAAAGGGGCTGAGGGGGATGGCGCCGTAAGCCCGGACCCAGGCGAGGTCTTGTTTGGGGCAAGCGATGCGGGGCCAAGCGCGTCTGGTGAAATGAGGTTGCCGGTTTGCGCGTAAGCTGCGATTGGCGCGGCGGCCGCCAACGCGAGCATCGCCACCCAAACAAGACGATACCTAGGCATGCCCCGCCCCACCATGGCGTTTTCTTCACGCCAATCGCGGCAATTTCATGCCGAGTTCGCCGGTGCTAAGGACCGGCATGCGGTCGATCAGCCTCTTTACCGCTTGGCGTTTCACCATAATGTGCCAAGCGAGTTGTTGCTAATAGCAGCTTGACGGATCATGCATCGGCCGGCTCGCTGCGCCGGAAAAGTTAAGAGGACAAAGTGACTATTGCCGACGTCGGCCCCAAACCGCTTCAAGGTAAGCTTGGCCGCCCCTTGATAGGGCTGGTCCTGGGCAGCGGTGCGGCGCGTGGCTTTGCTCATATCGGCGTCATTCGAGCATTGGCGGCTCAGGGAATCGTTCCAGACATCGTAGTGGGCACGTCGATCGGCGCTTTGGTCGGCGGCTGTTACGCAAATAATCAACTTGAAGAACTGGAAAGCTGGTCACGCTCGCTCACCTTGCGCCGCATCATCGGCTATCTTGACGTACGGATCGGCAGTTCCGGACTTATTGGCGGGAGCCGGCTTGCCAAACGACTGATCGAGGCCGTCGGCCCGACCGCCATTGAAGAT
>DATNNI010000042.1:0-9514 GCA_035601915.1 Xanthobacteraceae bacterium | reverse complement strand
TCGCGCTTAATGGCGCGGCTCGCCACGGCGCGTGGTTGCGCGGTTTGCACGTGCCCGGGGTTTTCCTTGATCACCGAGTCGCTCATGGTGAATCCCGGCATCAGCGTGTTGACCCGGATACCGTGCTCGCCGAGCTCGCGCGAGCACGCGCGCGTGAACGCCATGATCCCGCCTTTCGATGTCACGTAATGCAAGATATGCGGGATGCCGACATAGGCCGTGCCGGAGCCGATATTGATGATCTTGCCGTAGCCTTGCGCCTTCATGTGCGGCGCGACGTGCTTCATCATCAAGAACGGGCCGCGCAGATTGATCGCCATCACCCGATCCCAAAGTGCCACGTCGATATCAGTGCAGTCGGTTTCCTGAAGCGGCGCGAACAAAGCGGCGTTATTGACCAGGATATCGATCTTGCCGAAACGCTCCATGGTCTTGGCGACTAGCGCCTTGACGGCTCCCTCGTCGCTGACGTCGAAAACTTCGCTCGCCACCGAATTCGCGCCGTGGGTACGCGCGATCTCGTCGGCCGTCTCCTTGCCATCGACGATGTCGGCGATCATGACGCGACCGCCTTCGGAGGCGAGCGCGCGCGCATAATGCCGGCCAATCCCCTTGGCGCCGCCTGTAACAATCGCAACGCGGCCGTCCACCCTTCCCATAACGCGACCCTCCTTGTTCAGTCTTGTTTTTTTAGTTTTTGCTGGCGTGGTACTCGATGAATTTGGCAAAGGCCGCGAGCTGCTGGCGGATGAACTCCACCGCCTGCTGGTCGGTAATTTGCCCGGTCTTGGCGTCGATCTTCTGCGAGCAGTTGCCGATGAAAATTTCGGGCTTGTTGAGGGTGGCTGCGTCGAGAAAAGTCATCGCTCGCCGCAAATCGTATTGCATGCGCCCGCCGCCGAGTGAGCCACCGGCAGCCGACTGGATAGCGACCGGCTTGCGGGCAAAAGGCTGATCCGGCACCCGCGACAGCCAGTCGATCGCGTTCTTCATGCCGCCGGGTATGGAGAAATTATATTCGGGAGAGTTGAAAATGACGCCGTCGGCCGCCCGCACTGCATCAGCAAGCTTTTGCACCGCCGGCGGCACGCCGGCGGATTCCTGGAGATCGGCATTGTAGAGCGCAAACTCGGAGAAAGGCGGCGCCTCGCTGAGCTTCATCTGCGCCGGCGCCAGGCCGGGCAAGGCGTTCATGACCATCCGGTTGTAAGAGCCTTTCCGAAGACTGCCGCAAATGCAGATCACGTTGATCGTTTTATCCGCCATGGGGGCTCTTACGCCGCGCTTTCGTCGGCAATTGGATTGCGCAGCACGCCGATGCCGCCGATCTCGACTTCGCAGACGTCGCCGTTCTTCATCCATACCGGCGGTGTGCGGGCAAAGCCGACGCCCGACGGCGTGCCGGTGAAGATAATGTCGCCAGGCTCAAGCGTTATGCCTTGAGTCACGTAGACCAGTGTCTCGATCACCGGAAACATCATGTTGTCGGTGTTGTCGGACTGCATCACTTTGCCGTTCAAACGGGTCTCGATTTTCAATCCCTTGCCGCCGGGCGGTAACTCATCGGTTGACACGAACCACGGGCCGAAGCCGCCGGTGTGGTCGAAATTCTTGCCCATGTCCCATTGCGTGGTCTTGCGCTGAAACTCGCGGACCGAGCCTTCGTTGCCGCAGGAATAGCCGGCAACGCAGGACAGCGCGTTGGCGGCCGTCAAATGCCGGGCCCGCCGGCCGACCACCAGGATCATCTCGGCCTCGTAGTCGAGCGTCTCGCTGACTAGCGGCCGAACGATCGGTTTTCCATGGGGCACGAGCGAGGTGCGCCCTCGCATGAAAATCGTCGGAAATTTGGGGACGTTGTCGCGCTGCGCGCCTTCTTTGACGTGCTCGAGATAATTCAATCCCAGGCAGATGGTCTTTCCCGGCCGCGCAATGGGAAGTCCGTAAGTCAAACTTGCCAGCGGCCGGCGGGCGCTCGCCGGTGCGCGCTTGGCGAGGTCGGCGAGAGGTTTGAGGTCGCCATCGTGTACGGCTAGCCAATCGCCGAGATCGGTCGGCGCATTGCCGCCAGCGGCGCTCAGATCAATCGCCTGATCGCCCTCGACCACACCGAGCCGCGGGCCCTTTTCATTCGTGAACGCAACAATCTTCATGATCTATTGTCCTACCGTGGTGATTTTCGGAGGTCCGCTTCTAACATTCGCATCCGGTCTCGGCACGCTCTCATGCGAATGTCAGAATCAAAGGGCCACTAGCAAATGTTAGTGCGAGTAAAGCTTTGGATTTGACATTCGCTTCACGAACTAGCGGTTTGGTGGGTAGCGAATGTCAAATCCGCTTCACTAGCGGGCGGGACTATAACGGCCGGGGCCGCCGCGATCTACCTAGCCGGCCTGTGGCGGCGGCTGGGCGAAAAAATAATTACGGAGCCGCTCGCGCACTTTAAGCGCCGGGGCGAGTTCGAAAGCGTTGACGACGGCTAGGCGGAAACCTCCCGGCGGCATCGCGTGACGTTCCGGCGGCAGCCTTTCGTGGAACGTGATTTGCAGACTGGAGATGCCCGAAGTGCGCTTGAGGTCTTCCACCAGCGCCGCCGGGGGATGGCGATACTGCAGGCCATGCGGGCCGAACAGAACGACGCTGAAACCGCCGTGCCGTTTCGGGGCGGCGAACACCCAGGTTCTGCGCTCGTATAATTGCACCACGGCCTCAACCCAGCCGGCGCCGTATAGATCGGGCCATTGGTCCGAGAATCGCAAATGCGCCTCGATGATGGTTCCGCCGATGGTCTCGAGGTTGAGCATGCCGGTATAGCCGCGCAGGTATTTTCGGATCCAAGCGCCGCAGCGTTCCTCAATCTCGCCGTCCGGTTCGGCATGGATGGTCCAATAGTCGAAGGTGCCCTCCCCGGCTGGCACGCCGCTGACATGCCCCCACCAACACGGCTCCCCGCTGACGACCGCGATATCGGACGAAACATGCCGGCCGCTTAGCAGAGGTTCCCAGAAATGGCCTGGCGTGAACGATGCCTCGTACTCCGCCGCCGAATTGAGCACCCGGCTGCCGGCCCCCATGCCCTTGAGATTCATTATCGGCTTGGAAAATACCGGAAATCGCGGCGGCAGCGTACCATGCGGCCCAGCGTCCAAGTTTTGACTGAGCGCTACCTGGAGCTTGTCGTAGACCCAGCGGTGTTGCGGATACCACTGCCAGGCATCGCTGTCCTCAGTGGGAATGAGCGCCGCCGTCTTGACGTGCTCGAAATACTGCAGGCGCCACGGATCAATTTCGCAGATCGGCATGGTGGGGACAGCATGCCTTCAAAAAAGGGACAACCGAAGGCGGACGATAGTCCAAACGCAACTATCTGTCCCCGGTCATCGGCCTGCCCGCCGCTTGCGTGTTCGCGCGGCTTTTTTGGCCGCGGCCGAGCGCCCCGCTGCGCCTTTGGTGCGAACGGCTTTTGCCGCCGAGGCGGCACGCTGCGCCGCACTCCGCCGCGACGCGGCGCTTTGCGCCTGCCGCGACAGCGCTTTCCGCGATACCGTAGTACGCGGTTCGCGTTTGAGAGCCTTCGTCACCGCGCGCGATCTCCGCTTACTGGGCTTGGGCTTGCGGATCCCCTGACCGGCTTCATAGGCGTATTCCGCACTCTTGCGCGTCCGCCCGCTGGTTTGCCCTCGCGCTGGCGGTGGCAGGTCGACGCCCGCGCGTCTTGCCTCGGAAAGCCCGATGGCGATCGCCTGCTTGGCCGAGCGTGCGCCGTGCTCGCCGTGGCGGATTTTGTCGATCTCTTCCCGAACGAACTCGCCGGCTTGGGTGGACGCGGATTTGCCCTCCCGCTTGTCGCGCTGGGCTTTTTCGATGATTCGCTTGAGCGGCATATTTGGTTCCTCGATTCACCCCGCCGAGATGTTAACGCCGCGACGGCTTAGCGGTTCTGACAATGACCGGGGCGCCCAACGCGGTTTTTAGAAATCGCCATCGGCGCGCAGCGCATGAACGCTGAACTGGCCGTCCGTCCACGTCTTAAGGGGCGACCAGCCGCTGCCCTGGGCCAAGGCGCGAAATGACTCGATCGAATACTTGTAGCTGTTCTCGGTATGAATCGTTTCCCCGGCACGAAACTCGATCGGCGTATTGCACACTCTGACCGTCTGCCGCTTGGTGCTGGCAAGATGCATTTCGATGCGGCTGCGCTCGCAGTTGTAGAATGCGTGGTGCTCGAATGCATCGAGATCGATGTTCCCGCCGAGCTCGCGATTGATGCGCGCGAGCAGATTGAGGTTGAACTTGGCGGTGACGCCTTCGGCGTCGTTGTAGGCGCGATAGAGAATATCCGCGGGCTTGATGAGATCGACGCCGACGATGAAGACCGCGCCGTGGCCGAGAATTCGCGCGGCGTGGCGAAGGAAACGTGCCGCTTCATGCGGTTCAAAGTTGCCGATGGTCGAGCCGGGAAAGAAGCCGGCGCGCGGCCGCTTCGCGGCGTCCGCTGGTGGCTCGACCATGGTGGTGAAGTCGGCCGTTACGGGATAAACCGCAAGGTGCGGAAAGTCGCGGCGCAACCGGGCCGCTTCCTGTTGAAGAAAATCGCCGGATATGTCGACCGGCATATAGGCCTCGATGCTCGCCGCCGCCCGCAAAAGAATGCGCGCCTTGGTGCTGGAGCCGCCGCCGAACTCGATAAGCACGGCGCCGGGCGGAAACAGTGACACAATCTCCGCCGCGTGCTTGTGCAGAAGTTCAAGTTCGCTGCGGGTCGGATAATATTCCGGCAAGCGGGTGATGCGCTCGAACAAGGCCGAACCTACCGCGTCGTAGAAATATTTCGGCGGCAGGCGTTTGGGCTTTTTGGTCAAGCCTGAGATGACGTCGGCGGCAAACGAATCAGATGCCGCTAATGGCGCAACGCGAAGCGCGGTTTGCCCGGGGTTCATTTGCCGACTCAGTGATCGAAAGTGGCCAGCCGCAGCCCGCTGAATTGCCAGCGCGCCGCGGGGCTAAAGAAGTTGCGATAAGACGCCCGGGAGTGACCCTCCGGGGTCGCCAGCGACGAACCGCGCAATACCATCTGATTGACCATGAATTTGCCGTTGTATTCGCCGAGCGCGCCCGGCTCGGCGACGTAGTTCGGATAAGGCAAATAGGCGCTGCGCGTCCACTGCCATACCGTGCCAAAGGCGTCGTCGAGGGCGCCGATCTTTGCCGCGACTTCCCATTCCGCTTCGCTCGGCAGGTGCTTGCCGGCCCAGCGCGCAAACGCATCCGCCTCGTAGTAGCTGACGTGACAAACCGGCAGCGCCGGATCGACTGCCCGCAAGCCGCCAAGCGTCATGGAAAACCACGCTCCGTCGATCAACTGCCAGTAGCCGGGCGCGTTCCATCCCCCCGCGGCGACAATTTCCCAGCCATCCGATAGCCAGAGATTTGGCTTGCTGTAGCCGCCGTCGGCCATGAACTCGAGCCACTCGCCATTGGTGACGAGTTTTCGGCCGACGCGAACCGGCTCGAGGAAAACTCGATGCGCCGGGCGTTCATTGTCGAAGGAGAAGCCATCTTCCTCGGCGCCGATTGTATAGACACCGTCAAGGCGCGCATCGGCGGCGTCGTCGAGCGCGGGGTTTTGCGGCCATTGCCATTGGGTTTCGTAAGCCGGATGGGTCGGATTTTGCGCAAATGCGTGCAGAATGTCGGTCAGCAATAATTCCTGATGTTGCTGCTCGTGATGTAGCCCAACCTCGACAATCGGAAAAATCCGCGCGACGTTTGCTGCTGATTGTATAAGCGCGGCCACGGCGGCGTCGACGTAAGCGCGATAGGCGGTGGTTTCGGCGAGGCCCGGGCGTGTGATCAAACCACGCTGCGGCCGCGCGTGACGCGGACCGGCCGCCACGTAATACGAGTTGAACAAATACGAAAACCGCTCGTCAAAGGGCCGGTAGGAGGGGTTGAATGGCCCCAGGAGAAACTGCTCGAAAAACCAGGTCACATGCGCCCGATGCCATTTTGTCGGACTGGCGTCCGGCATCGACTGCACCACTTGGTCTTCGGCGGAAAGCTGGCCGGCGCGGCGCTCGGTTTCCGTTCGCACCGCGGCGAACGCGCGGAGCCAATGGCGCCGCGTGCCGGCCGAAGGGTCAGCGACAGGCGCTTCCTCGCTTTCGGCTTCAGGCAAATGGACGCTGGGGCGTGACATCAGCAGGTCCGGAAAACCGGATGAACGAATTGCGAAACTCAATGGCTAAGCAACCTAATCAGCGCGTACCTTGAAAGTTCCATAGCATTTCGCTCCCGAGAAGCGAATGCTGGCTCGGCGATGCTAACAGGGATGTGATTAGGGGAATAATCTACTTCAAGGGATTGACGTTGCCGGAAAAGTACTTAGGCGTTTTCGCGCGGCAAGGGCCGAGATAAGGGGCGACGGATGGGACAGGCCATGTTGCCGCGGGAGCGGTGCGACTATTCGGCCATTGTTGACCGGCCCCCGCTCAAACTCCCCGGCGGCGCCCGGCTGGTATTCTGGACGATCGTCAACCTGGAAGTCTGGGACATCCGCAAGCCCATGGCGCGACAGGTGCTCGCGCCGCCTACCGGTCAGACCCAGTTGCCCGACGTGCCGAATTGGAGCTGGCATGAATACGGGATGCGGGTAGGCGTTTGGCGCTTCTTCGATTTGTTTAAACGTCTCAATATCCGTCCGACGCTCGCACTCAATGCGCGCGTCTGCGAGGACTATCCCCGGGTCGCCGAACAGGCGCGCCACGCCGATTGGGAGTTCATGGGTCATGCCTACGAGCAGGGCCCGATCCACGCCGAGCCCGACCAAAAGGCCATGGTCGAACGCGCGCGTGACGTTATCGCGGCGTTTTGCGGCAAGCCGCCGGTTGGCTGGCTTGGACCTGGACTGACGCAAACGCTCGACACGCCCGAAATTCTCGCCGCCGCCGGCATCAAGTACATCGCCGACTGGGTCTACGACGACGAACCGACGCACATTCGCACGGCTGCCGGACCCTTGGTCACCCTGCCCTATACCGTTGAATTGAATGACATCCCGATGATGATCGTTCAGCACCACGAGAGCGATTATCTGATGCGCCGCGCCATCGATCAGTTCGAGCGGCTTTACGCCGAGGGCAAAGACCGGGCAAAAATCTTGGCGCTAGCCATCCATCCCTACATCAGCGGGCAACCGCATCGCATCAAATATCTCGAAGCAATTTATGAACATGCCCGCCGCTTCGACGACGTCCTCTATTGGACGGGCGAGGAGATTTTACAGTGGTACCTGAAATCACATCCGTCGCCGCAATAAGAGTTGGATTAGCAGCCGCGCTTCTCATCGGCGTCGGGCTTGGCGCGGCAGCCGCTCAAACCACGCCCTGCCGCACCTCAGGAAGTTATGAATCCTGGCTCACGGCATTCGAACGCGAGGCCGTGGCGAAGGGAATTTCGCAGCGCGCAATCGCCGCCGCGGCGCCAGCGCTGACTTATGACCAGCGCATCGTCAACATCGACCGCGGCCAACGCGTCTTCACGCAGACCTTCCTGCAGTTTTCCGGACGCATGGCCGCCGCCTATCGCATTCAGCGCGGCCAAGCGCTGATCAAGGCGAACGCGGCGACCTTTGCCCGTATCGAACAACAATACGGCGTCCCGGCCCCGGTCATCGTGTCGTTCTGGGCGCTGGAAAGCGATTTCGGCGCCAACATGGGCAACTATCATTCACTCAGCGCCATAGCGTCGCTGGCCTACGATTGCCGGCGCAGCGACCGGTTTCGCGGTCAGCTCTTCGATGCGCTTCGCCTTATCGATCGCGGCGATCTCGCGCCGGACGACATGGTCGGGTCGTGGGCGGGAGAACTCGGGCAGACGCAGATGATGCCGTCCGAATATTTCAAATATGCCGTCGATTTTGACGGCGACGGCAAACGCGATCTCGTTCACAGCGTGCCGGACGTGCTGGCTTCTACGGCAAGTTACCTCGCCGGGCTCGGCTGGAAGCGGGGCGAACCGTGGCTCACCGAAGCGCGCGTCCCAACCAATCTGCAATGGGAACAAGCGGACCTTTCGGTGGCGCTGCCGCGCGCGAAATGGGCGGCGTCCGGTGTAACGCTTGCCGACGGCCGGCCGCTTCCGGCCGACAACCTAGCCGCCTCGCTGTTGTTGCCCATGGGACGGTTCGGACCGGCTTTCCTAGTGTATCCGAATTTCCAGGTTTATTTGCAGTGGAATAATTCGCTGGTCTATTCGACCACCGCAGCTTATCTGGCTACCCGCATTGCCGGCGCCGCACCGCTTCATCCCGGAACGCCGCCGCCGGCTCTTTCCTTTCAGGACATGAAGGACATGCAGGGACTTTTGACGCACGCCGGCTACGACGTCGGGACTGTCGATGGTTTCCTGGGATTAAAAACGCGGCAAGCGGTCAGGGCCACGCAAATCAAATACGGCCTCCCCGCTGACTCCTACCCTACGGCCGAGCTGCTCAGCCGCATCCGCGGCCGGACGCAGTGATGCGCTGTTGAGCGCAGGACTGCGCTCGCGCAACGCCGCCGCTATTGGCGCAGCGTGTTAGCTCAATTTCTGTTGTTGAGGTTGTAAGGTTCGGGCGGAGGCCCCGACGGCGCGGAGCCGGCGAACGGGGCGCGGTTGAACGGCGAATAGGCGCTGCCCGCGCCGAACTGCACCATCGGGCCGCTTTGCCCGAACGGCGTCATGCCATTCTTGACCTGGCCATCGGGATCGGCGTACCTCGAATTCCCGTCCGAGCTGGCGCTCAGGTTTTCCATCGTGAACGCCCGCGCGGGCGGACCGGCCAACGCAATTGCTCCCAGCACCACTATGGCGGCTGCGAGACGAAGCTGGGTCGATCGAAGCGTCATGGTCCCCTCTCGATGGCGCCTAGTGTCCCCGATTCCGAAGTTCGTATCACTGTGAGGCACTCTCGTTTGCGAACTTCGGAATCGAAAGGGACACTAGCAAATTATCGTTCTAGTGTGGCCTTTGGGTCAGAAGTCCGCACGACGCGCTCGCGGCAAGAATGATGCGGACTTCTAAACCGCCACACTAGGGCGAAGCAGTCCGCAGGCTAAAGGCGCGCGGCACTCAGCGTCAAGCCGGTCATACCCAATAACGGTTAAGTAAGGCAGAAAGAGGAACAGTCCATGCGCACCAAGCCGTCCCTGACCTTGGCCGATGTCAAGAAAATGCTAGCAGCCTGCGAGGCCGAAGCGGCCAAGAACAACTGGGCGGTGGCGATCTCGGTGGTGGATGACGGCGGATTTCTCCTCGGCTTCGTGCGCATGGACGGCGCTGCGGTCATTTCGGCCGAAGTATCCCTCGGTAAAGCGCGGACCTCGGCCATGACTCGCCGGCCCAGCAAATTCTTTGAGGATCGCGTCAAGGACCGGCCGGCATTCATCACTTTTCCCGCCGGATTGCTCATTCAAGGCGCCGTTCCGATCATGCACCAGAACGAATGCGTAGGTGCGATCGGTGTCTCCGGCGT